>JAUYDQ010000042.1 GCA_030691725.1 Candidatus Omnitrophota bacterium | reverse complement strand
TACTTTTCATATTAAGGTAAAAACCCCACACAGTCAAGCATTTTCTCGTCGGATACCCGTCGGAATGACATAGATTATTTGAATCTTAGCGTGTGTCTTGTCTTGCTTCTCACAGCACCGCTCGAAATTCCCCAGCGAGGAATTTCTCGCTTCGAGAAACTTCTCGCTCTGCCCGATAATTTTTAGCGAGGCAACCCTCACCCGCATCGAATTTTCTAGATGCTGCTCGAATCAAACCAAGCCACCCGCTAAAATGAAACTCAAGACCGTTTCCGAACGAGCGTAAGGCGCGCAGGAGCAAGTATATGAGGCGAGACTTATCCGTGCTTAGCATCTATGAGTAACCCCCGTCTCACTTTAAATTATCAGTGGGGGATGGGGGGCTTACAGGAGAAGTCAAGCCGAATGCGACGAGCACCGCTAGCGAAAGAGGAAATGGGATTGAGGTTTATGCCGCGAGAACATGGCTCGGCACCAGTAAATATAATAAAAAATCCCGCGTTCCAGCGGGATTTTCTATAATTTATATTTCTGTTTCTTTATTTTACATAATTCTACCTCTTCGTCCACTGGAATCGCTTGCGCGCGCCCTTCTGGCCGTATTTCTTACGCTCTTTCATACGCGGGTCGCGCGTGAGGAAACCCTGATTGCGCAATGAATCCTTTAATTCAGGCTGTGATGTAATCAAAGCGCGGGCAATACCCAGCCTCAAGGCCCCTGCCTGTCCGGTGAGACCGCCACCTACAATATTTGCAATAATATCATACTTATCCAAGTTATTGGTGATTTGCAATGGCTGTTTTATAATAATGCGATCTGTCTCCCGGATAAAATATTTTTCATAAGGCTGTTTATTAACCAGTATATTTCCTTTTCCTGGCAATAGCGTAACTCTGGCTACTGCTTCTTTGCGTCTACCCACTGCTGTATATTTTGTAATCTCATTCATAATTGACTATACCTCCAAGATAACCGGATTTTGTGATTTATGAGGATGCTTATCATCTACATAGACCTTTAATTTCTTTAAAACATCCCTTCCTAAAGGGCCGCCGGGTAACATACGCCTCACTGCCAGCTTAATAACCGTTGCAGGTTTCCTCTTAAGCATGGTTTCCAGAAACACTTCTTTTAGGCCGCCCTGGTAACCTGAATAACGGCGATAAACCTTTTGCTTGAGCTTTCTGCCTGTAACTTTAATCTTTGCGGCATTTATTACAATAACACCGTCACCTGTATCCAGATGCGGGGTAAATATGGGTTTGTGTTTACCTCTAAGGATTGCTGCTACCTTAGCGGCAAGCCTGCCCAATACCTTATCCTTGGCATCCACAAGATACCACTGCCTTTTTATATCTTCTTTTTTGGCTACGTATGTTTTATTCATCCCTAGATGTCCTATTCTGTTAAATAATTCAACGCGCTCGGGATGAATCCCGAACGAAGTCGAATGGATTCATAGAGATAAAAGTATAACATATTTTTAAACTAAGTCAAATAAATTTTAATTTTAATTTGTAAGTTTTAAACAGAGGTAGCATTCTTAGCGCAAGCGGGGGAAATAATACGGCTGGCTATATTATTTAGAGTATTCTTATATCTTCTATATGTAAGGAAGGAACTGAAATAAAATTAAGCTTTATTTTAAATTTACGTTCAATAAAGCTTAAATTCTCTTTATCCTTTAAGAGCTCATCAATTACAGCCGGATTTAAAGTAATACTAACTTGCTTTAAGGATTTACCCTTTAAGAATCTCCTTAATTCTCTAAGGGCATAAATAGACATGGTAACTGGTGATTTAACCTTGCCTCTTCCCTGGCAATACGGACACGCCTCGTAAGAAAGCGCCTGTACTGTCCGATGTATGCGCTCCCGCGTCATCTCTACCAATCCAAACTGTGAAATCCCCAGAATATCGTATTTTGCCCTATCGTTACTTAACGCCTTTTTTAATATATTCAAAACTTCTCTTCGATGAGAATCCTTCTCCATATCTATAAAATCTATAACGATTATACCTCCTAAATCACGCAAGATTAACTGGCGGGCAGCCTCAACAGCTGCTTCGCAATTAACTTTAAATGCCATTTCCTCCTGGCCTAACTTTTTCCTGAATCCGCCGCTATTAACGTCGATAACCACCAGGCCCTCAGTAGGCTCAATTATAATATAACCCTTGGATTTTAAATAGATTTTACTCTCAAAAATCTTATTTATCTGTTTTTCGATATCCTTATCTTCAAATAAATCATCGCCCCGGTATAATTCTACCCTATTTCTTAAATAGCTTAAGAACGTACTCATAAAACGCTGTATCCTATAATATTCGGCTTTTGAATCTACGATTAATTTAGACACGTCTTCAGTAAAAGAATCTCTTATTACCCGAAGAGTCAAATCATATTCTTCATAAACAAGAGAAGGCGCCTTCTTATCCTGCATTATTTTCTCCAGCCTCTTCCACAATTTAAGCAGAAAATGGGCATCCCTTTGCAACTCTTGTTTTGACCTTCCGGAAGCTGCGGTGCGTACAATAAAACCCACATCCTTTGGTAATCTAAACTCTGAAAATGCTCCCCTCAAACGCCTTCTCTCTTCGTCATCTTCTATTCTTCGGGAGACACCAATCTGGTTTTCCTGAGGCATAAGCACTAAATACCTACCGGCAAGGCCAATATGGCAGGAAAGGCGAGGGCCCTTAGTGCCAAATGACTCTTTTACCACCTGAACCAGGACTTCTTGTCCTTTTTTTATTTCCTTCGGAATCGGTTCTTGCGTCTCCAATGGCTCAAAAGAGTATTCTATCTCGGATAAATAAAGAAATCCATTTTTAGGTAAGCCGATATCCACAAATGCTGCGCCGATTGAAGGAAGGGCTGCTTCAATTTTACCCTTATAAATATTATTAACGATAGTTTTATCCTGCGGCCGTTCAATATAAAATTCTTCCAGGCGGCCGGCATTAACTATAGCAGCTCGTTTTTCTTGGGATTCAACATTGATCAAAATTTCTTTAGCCATGTTCGTTAGTTGGTTATCTTAGAGTTATTGAATTACTTGAGTTGTTATATCCAAACACTATAACTCTATAACACAATAACATTTTTTATTATAATCCCTTCGGGTAATTGTTCCTGTAATCTCTGCTTAAATTCATCAGGACTAATTGGTTCTCTTAAAACAAAAGTTGCTTCTTCATTATCGCTTTCTACTCCCAATTTTAATGCCCGCTTAAGACTAATCTTAGGGTGAGGGCTGAACCCCTCGGTCATCTTAATCGGCAGGGCTGCTCGACGCACTGCCCGCATAAATAATCGCATCAGGTCTAAGTGCGAGATAAATTTCATTGTCCCTTTTTTGGCGAAAATGAAATTTAGTTTATGCATATAATAATGGGGACACCCTACCGATTGACTCTAAGGATGTCCCTTGATTGGCAAAAAGGGTGTCCCTGCTTTCGCTTTACTGGTTGTTTCTTTTCTTAACAACTGCTTTTGCTTTTTTCTTCGCTGGCCCCCTGTCTAATCTCTCTTCTAACTTAGTAATCTCTTCAGGGGAAAAATCGCCTTCTTTTACAATATGGGCAGTAATAAAAACCAAGAGGTCTATTTTCTGGGTATCTATGGTATCGCGTCTAAATA
>JAUYDQ010000031.1 GCA_030691725.1 Candidatus Omnitrophota bacterium | reverse complement strand
GGAATCGTCGTATTTTTTATTTTTGTTTTATTCTCTTTAAGTTTTGCTGAAGAAACCTTGACTATTACCACTTATTATCCATCTCCTTATGGAAGTTATAATCAGTTAACTACCACAGGCAATACCTATTTGGCTACGAGTTCTGGCAGCGTCGGCATCGGGACGGCTAGTCCGGGGGCGTATAAATGCTATATTAACGGAACCGGGTATCTCAATGCTGCTGCATGGGTTTATGCTTCTGACATGCGGTTAAAAGAGAATGTAAGTTATATTCAATCAGGTTTAAATGTTATTGAACATTTAAAGCCGGTTAAGTTCGATTACATCAATGGTGATAAAAAACAGGTAGGTTTTATAGCGCAAGAGGTGCAGGAAATATTGCCAGATATAGTGACGGAAGGAACAGACGGAATGTTAGGAATGAAGACTGATTCAATTATTCCATATCTGGTAAAAGCAATACAGGAACAACAGAAGGAGATTGAGGCCTTAAAGGCAAAACTAAACGCTGGGCAATAGATAAGTTAAGTATTAGGGACGTTCCACGAAGTGGCACCCTCATATTCTCCAACCCATTTATTTCTTTAGAGTTACAAAAAAGAAAGCCCTTTCCTTGACAACCCCTACTTTATATGTTATACTTTTATGAATTTATTCAATATATTAAATAGAAAATGGCATTATTAAACATCCTAAAACAATTTAACTGGGTAGATATCTTTTTTGTAATTCTTTTAATCCGAATATGTTACGTTGCCTTAAAAAATGGCTTCTCTGTAGAATTATTTAAACTCCTGGGAACCATTTCCGCGGTTTATCTCTCCTTACATTATTATATAATCTTTCCCGACTATATTGTTGGCCGCATAGGCGGAAAATTTATCCCTCTGGAATACTTAACTTTTTCTTCTTTTGTTGCCCTAGCAATCTTAGGTTATTTGATTTTTATGTTATTAAGTAAAGTCTTTTCGCGTTTTATACAGATGGAAGCTGTGCCTAATCTGAATAAATGGGGGAGCCTTATTTTAAGTATAATCAGGAGCTTTTTATCAGTAAGCCTGATAATATTTATCTTTGTTATAGCCCCTACGGCTTATTTCAGAAATAGCGTCAATAATTCTTATTCAGGTAAACGCCTGTTTCAAATTGCGCCCACGACATATACTTGGCTGTGGAATAGCATAATGTCCAAGTTTAGAACGCAGGAGAAATTCAACGACGCAATCCTTAAGATTCAGCCAAGCCTCACCGAGAAATGAAACTCTCACATCTTTATAGTCAGATTATAAAATTCGGAAAGGAACGCGATCCCCGAAAAAAGGCTCACATAACTTCTTTTGAGGATACTGCCTTGTTATACGGCAGGCCCGATACGGATATAAAAAAGATTATGGTAGGAATAGATATTGATATCGGTGAGTTATTGCTGGCAGATAAGATTCGTCGCGAAGAAAGGCTGGATTTAGTAATTGCGCATCATCCTCAAGGCCGGGCGCATGCTGCGTTTTATGAAGTAATGCAGTTACAGGTGGATATGCTGGTTAGGGTGGGTATAAATAAGAAAGTGGCGAAGGCACTTATAGATGAACGCAAACTTGAAGTAGAGAGAAGGGTACTGCCGCAAAATCATATGCGCTCGACGGATGCAGCTGGACTCCTCGATTTGCCGTTTATGTGCGTACACACACCTGCGGATAACCACGTATCGTATTTTATCAAAGAGCTGCTGGATAAAGAAAAGCCCAAGAGAGTAGAAAATATATTAGATATTTTAAATGATATCCCCGAATATAAAAGTGCAGCCAGGGATTCGGCCGGGCCGCGGGTTATAGTGGGAAACCCAAAACGCCCAGCAGGTAAGATTTTTGTGGAGATGACTGGCGGCACCGAAGGTTCTAAAGATGTATATGATAAGATGTATAAAGTAGGAATCAGGACGTTAGTTTCTATGCATTTAAGCGAAGAGCATTTTAAAAAGGTTAAAGATGTTAATCTTAATGTGGTTATCGCTGGCCACATATCTTCCGATACATTGGGTCTTAATTTGCTTTTAGATAGAATTGAAAAAGAGGAAAAGCTGGAAACAATAAATTGCTCGGGATTCCGTAGAATCAGGCGGTAAATATGTCAGTCGGCCGTATACCAGATAATATACTAGAGGATATTATAAGTCGCGTGGATATTGTTGAGCTGATCTCTAGTTACATACCCCTTAAGCGCGCCGGAAGAAACTTTAGGGCACTATGCCCTTTTCATCATGAAAAAACGCCTTCTTTTATGGTTTCGCCTGACCGGCAGATCTATCATTGTTTCGGATGCGCCAAAAGCGGAAACGCATTTGGTTTTCTTATGGAATACGAGCGCTTGGAATTTCCCGAAGCAGTGGAAACCTTGGCAAAAAAAGTAGGCGTGAGTTTACCGCAGGGCCAGAAACAGGATTCCAAGACTGCCAGTCTTATAACGCAACTCTATAAAATAAATGAACTAACCGCTTTGTTCTATGAATCTAACCTGAATTCTCCGAGCGGGCTCGAAGCTAAGAAATATCTGTTAAATCGCGGCATAAATGAAATGACAGTGAAATTATTTAAATTAGGATATGCTTCCAGTAATTGGGATACGCTCATCAATCATTTAAGGAATAAAAATATCCATCTTTCCTTACTGGAAAAAGCAGGCCTTGTACTTGCCAAAGACGGCGGCGGTTATTATGACAGGTTTCGCGACAGAATTATTTTTCCTATATTTGATATAAAATCAAGAGTCCTTGCTTTTGGGGCACGGCTAGTGCCTGATACGGGTAAAGCCGCTGGCAAGGATGATTCGCCTAAATATGTCAATTCTCCGGAAACACCCATATATATAAAAGGAAGGAATCTTTATGGCCTAAATTTTGCTAAAGACGCTATCAGAGAAAATGATTATGTAGTTATTGTGGAAGGATATTTAGATTTTATCATGCCCTACCAGGGAGGGCAAAAGAATATTGTTGCTTCACTCGGGACAGCGCTAACCATAGAGCAAGCCCGGCTTATAAAACGGTATACCCATAATGTGGTAATGGTCTATGATGCTGATGATGCCGGACAAATGGCAACCCTCAGGACTTTGGATATATTTATTGAAGAAGGAATGAATGTTAAGGTTGTGTCATTACCCGAAGGGTTTGACCCGGACCTGTTTGTGCGTAAAAATGGTATTGGGAATTTTAAACAGAGAATTAACCAAGCTGAAAATCTGTTTGATTATAAGCTGAAGATTTTAAAATCACGCTATAGTATAAAGGATATAGAGGCAAAGGCGCTTATTTCATCTGAAATGTTACTTACTATAAATAGATTTAAGAATGCAATTTTAAAAGCCGAGTATGTTAAAAAGCTAGCACAAGAATTAGACATAAGCGAGGATGCTTTATTGCAGGAAATAAATAAAATAAAAGAGGATAAAACATATTCAGATACTTATAATCAAAGCCCTGCCAAGAAAGCGTCGAATGTAAACCCAACAGAGAAACTGTTAATAAAGTTAATGTTAGAAGAAGAGGAATTAATTAGTCACATAAGAGAGAGGCTTGAGCCGGCGGATTTTCAGGATGAAAGAACATCCCGTATTGTATCCTTAATGTTTAATCTCATCGAGCAGGGAAAGAATATAGAACCAAATAGGCTAATAAATTATCTTAATGATGACTCTATCTCTCAAATTATCTGTGAATCAACATTGTTGCCAGAAATACCCTCGGAAAATAAAGAAAATATAATTAATGATTGCATACAGCGGCTAAAGAATGCAAGATTAAGAACCAAGAAACAACACTTGCATGAGCAGATAAAAACAGCTCAAACATTAGGAGACGAGGAAAAGCTGCATAGGCTTATGCAGGAATTCCATTGTTTAATTAAAGGGGGAGTAGGTAAAACAAATGAAGAAAAAAGAATATACTAAAAAAGACGTCGAAAAGATTATCACTTTAGGCAAACAAAAAGGGTATCTTACCTACGATGAAGTAAATGATCTTTTACCAGAAGGCGTGTCTTCTTCAGAGGAGATCGACCGTATCCTTGATCTATTGGGAAGCGAGGATATACAGGTAGTTGAGAGCGAAGAGGAGAAGGAGGAGGTTGAAAAACCCGTTGAAGTATCTAAGGAGGATATCTTAAGCGAGCAGCTAAAGATAGAAGAACGATTTTTGCCTTTGGACGATCCGGTGAAGATGTATCTTAAGCAGATGGGTTCAATTTCGCTGCTTTCTAGAGAGAATGAAATTGAATTGGCCAAGAAAATTGAAGCGGCGGAAGATAAGTTTAAGCTGGCAGTGCTTGCTACGAAGTTTGCGCGTCAACAAATACTGGCCGTCGCAGATGATATATTGAAAGACAAAGTAAATTTGGAGGAGGTAGTAAAAGAAGGAATTAAGGTAAGGAAAAATAATATACTTAAAAAATTTAAAAGGATTACGCAAAGCATAAGGTCTACCCGCAGCCAGGCCAAAACCGTTAATCTTATATTACAGTTTAATTTTACTACATCGGTAATCGAAGTAGTTGTGCGCAGGCTAAACGCGCAGGTTCGGGAGTTAGAGCAGATCGAACGCCAAAAGATGCTTGGGCGTTCAAAACTTAAGAATAAGTGCAGTCAATTAAATTCTCGAAAGCGCACTATATTAAGGCATCTATGCGAGCCTTATCCTAAAATTAAAGAGCAGATGAAATTAATTAAATCCACGCATATTAAATTTAGCCGCACAAAAAAACAACTTGTAGAAGCAAATTTAAGACTTGTAGTGAGTATTGCCAAAAAATACACCAACAGAGGGCTATCCTTCTTGGATTTAATTCAAGAAGGAAATATCGGCCTGATGCGTGCTGTAGAGAAGTTTGAATATAAAAGGGGCTATAAGTTTTCTACTTATGCAACTTGGTGGATAAGACAGGCAATAACACGTTCTATTGCTGATCAGGCACGCACGATAAGAATACCTGTGCATCTGACCGAGACAATAAACAAAATAATAAGGCTTTCGCGTATCTTTGTCCAAGAAAATGGCCGGGAACCATCTCCTGAAGAAGTATCCCAGAAGATAAAGTTGCCGCAGGAGAAGGTAAAGGGAATATTAAAAATCGCTCAGGAACCGATATCCTTACAGATGCCCATCGGAGATGAGGGGGATACCCATTTTGGAGATTTTATCCAGGATAAGAAGGCTGTTTCTCCTGCTAACGCCACCGTGCGCACTATGTTAAAGGAAGAAATGAGCTCTGTCTTAAACACACTTACAGAAAAAGAAAAAAAGATATTGATTCTGCGCTTTGGCATAGCCGATGGTTGTCCGCGCACTTTGGAAGAAGTGGGTAATGTTTTTAAAGTAACGCGCGAAAGAGTACGCCAAATTGAGGCAAAGGCGCTAAAGAAACTTAGGCATCCTACGCGTTCAAGGAGGCTGCGTAGTTTTCTTGATATGACTCTTGTGCATCAAAGAGAATAAAAAGGTTATCCTGCCAATTTCTTGTCCAACTTTCCCTTGCTAAAAACCCTTTAAGATAGTACTATAACATTAACTTTTGTGCACATAGTTTAAGTGGCTGAGCCTTCCCGAAAGGAAGAAATAATGGTACCTTGGGTTTTTTGGGCGATGTTTTCTACGTTAGTCTTTATATCCGCGTATCTTTTGTATGATTATTCCTCTTCTTCGGGTTCCCAGATAAAAGAGAGAAAACAAAAAAAATATACCGAACCTATCATAAACCAGGAGATTTCTGCCAAAGAAGAAAAGATTTCTAAACTGGAAGGCCAAATTAGTTCTTTAAAAAGCGAGCTAGAAAAAGCAAGAGCCGATTATGCCAATTTGCAAAAAGAGAACGAAGTAACAAAGAAGAAAGAATCAGAATTAAAAGAAGAATTGCTGAAAAGAGAAGAGTGGGTTAAGAAAAGCGATGGACAGCTTAAGAAAGTCAAGGAGCAGAGTGCGGATTTTGATAAGAAGATACTTATTAAAGAAAAAGCATTAAGAGAAGAATTCGAAAAGAATGTAGATTTGAACAGGCAATTAAGAGAGGCGACGGAGCAATATAAATTACTGGAAAAAGAAAGTAAAGGAAAATCCGATGAGGTCCAGTCCTTAAAAGCGCAAATCGAAAGATTTACCAAAGAAATCCTAGGGCGCGAGAAACAAATCAGAGAACATGTTGAAACCATCGCCGTAATGAAAAAGGCTCAGGAAGGAAACGAGTGGGTTTCAAAGCGTGACTTTGATAGATTAAATGAGGAATACAATGTGATAGAGAAGGAATTAGAAGAAAAAGAGGGGCGGATTAAAGAATTAAGCGAAGAGTTAATAAAATTAAAGAATCAGCTGGCAAAAGAAGCTGAACCAGGCGCACAAAAGGTTGAGGCAGTCAGTGCGGAAAAAGAAGAGTTGCCTGTTCAACCAGAATCTCAAACTGTGCCTGTCGAGCAAGCAGAGATAAAAGCCCCGGAACAAGAGCAAGCAGCTGAACAAGTAGCTAAAGAAGAGCCCACCGTAGAAAAGCCTCTTGCCGAACAGCCTCCTGAAGAGCGGAAAGAAAAAGAGACGAAGTCGAAACCCAAGCCTTCTCCTAAGTTTAGCCTGGAGAAAACCAGGAATATCGGAATTATGGCGCATATTGATGCGGGTAAGACCACCCTGACTGAAAGAATATTGTTTTATACCGGTAAGTCCTACAAAATAGGCGAGGTTGATGACGGTAAAGCCCAGATGGACTGGATGAAACAGGAACAGGAAAGAGGTATTACTATTACTGCCGCCGCAACCACTTGTTTCTGGAAAGAGCACCGCATAAATATTATTGATACCCCTGGCCACGTTGATTTTACGGTAGAGGTAGAGCGCTCTTTAAGGGTTCTCGATGGTGCGGTGGCTGTTTTTTGCGCTGTAGGAGGGGTTGAGCCGCAGTCAGAGACCGTGTGGCGCCAGTCAAATAAATACAATGTACCTAAACTCGCCTTTATTAATAAAATGGATAGGGTGGGTGCAGATTTCTTTGCCGTATTAAAAGGTATCGAAGAAGACCTCGGCGGCAATGCTGTTTCTTTAGAACT
>JAUYDQ010000017.1 GCA_030691725.1 Candidatus Omnitrophota bacterium | reverse complement strand
CTCAAGGACATAGCGGAGCTGACCAACTTATTGGTAGTGAAATAACAATGAAATCCCTACCCGGCGCAGTGCGTCCGGTAATATTCGTAGCCTGCTTCCAGGGCCTTCATATTGACGGCTTCGCTTTTGGCAGGGACGCTTTTCCTGACGACCTGTTGCAGAACAGGGAAGCTCCCCGGGGTGATCAGCTCGATGACCGCCCCCAGCATGAACATGTTGGCCACGATCCGGCTTTTCAACTCCTCCTCAGCGACCTTGGTCGCCGGGACGGGAAAGGTCTTCTTGTAGGGGGCAGGAATCGACTTGATCAGGGTGCTGTCGTAGATCACGAGGGTCTTTTCCGGGTCTCCCTCCTGGAGGTACCGTTTCACCGATTCCTCGGACATGAAGACCATCAGGTCCGGGCGCGCGCTCTTGGGGAAATTGATCTCCTGGTCGGAGATGACCACATCGGTGCGGCATGCCCCGCCGCGGGAAACCGGCCCATAGGATTGGGCCTGAGTCACCTGCAGATCGGGAAAATTCTCCATCATTTGGGCCAGGACTACGCCCATAAGGATGATTCCCTGGCCGCCAAAGCCCGCGAAGATGATCTCTTTCCTCATTCTTTTTCCCCACCTTTCTTTCTGGCGACCACAAACAGGGCCATGTCCGGGCAGTGGGACTCGCAGAGCCGGCAGACCCGGCAGTTCTCCAGTTTCACCGGCCGGGGCATGAGATAGTCGAGAGCGCTCCTTTCCTGTCCCGGCTCAAACACTTCGAACTTGCAGACATACTGGCAGAGCATGCAGCCCTTGCAGTACCTGCGGTCGATTTCAATTCGTTCTGCGCCTTTCAACGCTCTCCTCCTTTGGACTGGGCCTCTTTCACTTTCTGATTCATCCGCTGGACTTCTTCCATGAATTCCGGCTTCTCAATCTGCAGGAAGTCCCCCACGGGAATCTTCCCCTGCGCCTCGACCTCTCCTATTTTGGAAGGGTCTTCGACCGGCACGCAGTGGTCCTTGATCCATTGCAGGTTGAAGTGGGGGGCACCGGAACCCAGGATGTACCTCCCGGTCTGCACCGGGCACTGGGAGATGACCTCCACAAAGGAAAAGCCCTTGTGGTTCATTGCTTTCTTAAAAGTTCGACTGAGCGCCTTGGGGTAAGCCGTGGACCAGCGGCTGACCATGGTGGCCCCGGCCGCGATGGCCACCTTGCAACCGTCCAGCGGTTTCTCAAGGTTGCCATAAGGGGTGGTTTGCGTCCTGGACCCCACTTGCGTGCTGGGAGCGACCTGCCCCCCGGTCATGGCATAGATTTGATTGTTGACCATGACGACGGTGATGTCGATGTTCCGGCGGGCGGCGTGGAGCAAGTGGTTCCCCCCGATGGCCAGACCGTCCCCGTCTCCCGTGAAGACGACGACCTTACGGGAAGGCCGAGTGGCCTTCAGCCCGATGGCTGCGGGGATGGCGCGGCCGTGAAGAACCTTGAGGACATCGGCGTGGATGTAAACGGGGATCCAGGCGCTGCAGCCGATGCCGGCGGCCAGGGCCAGATCGTTGATGATTCCCAAATCATCCACGGCTTCCAGGAAGGCCTGGACAATCATTCCGTCGCCGCAGCCTGGACAAAAGAGGAAAGGAAGAAAATTCTTCCTGAGGTATTTTTCGCCG
>JAUYDQ010000143.1 GCA_030691725.1 Candidatus Omnitrophota bacterium | reverse complement strand
AAAATACTTAGGATTAGCGACAAATGTAATATCACCGTCGCCGGCCTCTTTTATACCCGAGACGCCGGTAATAACAATGCTGCCGTTTCCTACTACCTCGCCGTCAATAAGTTCGGCTATTTCTTCTAAGGTCTTATGCATCTTTTAGTAACTACTTTTCTTTTCTATTATGGTGATTTTTTATAATTTTTATTCAGAACCTGTATAATTTTCTCAGTGATATCCATACTTTCCAGTTGATATGCCAAGGCTGCAGCATCGAAAACTAAAGTATAACCTTCTTTTTTTGCATAGTCACTTATTGTATTTTTAATATCTTTTGACATCTCCATCGTCTTATCGAACGTCTCTTTACGGAAATCAGCCTGTTTCTGCTGAACTAACTCTTGTAAGTCTTTAAATTTTGATTCAAGTTCTGCTTTTTTTGCTTCTTTTTCTTTATCGCTCGATAAAGTCATTTTATCTTGAAGCTGTTTTACCTCATCTCTTTTTTTATTGATTTCCGCAGTATATGCGGCTTCTTTACCATTTAAGTTTTTCGTATATTCTTGAGCTTTTAAATATCCATTGGCAATACGTTCCATACTAACACTAGCAAACTTTTCTGCTGCATCGACTACGCTAACCATGATAATTAGACTAAAAATAACCACCCCGTAAACTACTGCTACTCTTTTCATCTAGTTTTTCCTCCCTTTCTATTTTTCATCTGTGTTAATCTGCGTTTAATTATTCAACTCTCAAGAAAATTGCCTTCGGCAATGACTTTAGGTGATTTTCGCAGTGGTATGGGAAAGTGTTTTATACTTTCCTGTACCATGAAAAATCTGCGTAAATCTGTGTTATCAAAAACCATGACTCATACTAAAGTGAAACTTACCGCTACCTTTTGTGTCTTTACCGGGTTCTGTATTTAAAGGAATACCGTAATCAAGCATTATCGGGCCGATAGGAGTCTTGATTCTTACGCCGAAACCTACACCCGATTTTAAACCGCCTGATGCGAGTTTGTTTACTTTGGACCAAACATTTCCTACATCGTAAAAAGCGACCAATTTAAGAAAACTAAATAGAGGATAGAGGTATTCTACGTTACCGATTAACATGGATTCGCCACCGAGCGGATCTTTAGACACCGGATCTATAGGCCCTACTTTTCTTTCATTGTAACCCCTTATTGTATATGAGCCACCAGCAAAATATCTTTCATATATCGGCAAGCTGTCGGAATTACCGTAAGGCTTAGCCAGACCCACGCGGCCTCTAAGCTCTATGACAGAACCGCCAAACACAGGAAAATAATGCGATGCCCGGCCAAGGAATTTCCAGAAATCTTTATCTCCGCCGAAAAGCCCTCCTGCAGATTCTAAAGAGCCGCTCAATATATCACCTTTGGTAGGATCAAATGCATTATCTCTGGTATCATAACTAAGACCAAATTGCATACTACTGATGGTATTACTGCCTTCTTCCTTCTTCAGGTCATTGGTGGCGTTCTCTGTGATATTCGTAATCTTAATAGTATCATTACGGTACATCAGATCTGCTCTTAAATATTCCGATAGCTCTTTACCTAAACGTAAATCGCCACCCCTTATGTCTTCATCGTAACCATAACCTATATCCGATTCTCTTTTGTGAGTGCGTTTGTAGGCATCAAAACCAAAAGAAACCGGATAGTCAAAAAGCCAGGGTTCGGTAAAGCTCAAATCAAAGCTATCGCTAACCGATCCTAATGCTGCCCGCAATTTTAGGTTTTGGCCATCGCCAGTAAAATAAGGAAAATTCTTCCAGTCAAAATTCTTCTGCTCGATTTCTACGAATCCCACAAATTGATCGACACTGCTGTAGCCGCCGCCAAAGCTAAAAGCCCCTGTCTTTGACTCTTTTACCTCAACCACCAAATCCTTCTTATCGGGCACCTGAGTATCTTCGGTATCATATTTTACTTCTTCAAAGAACCCTAAGTTTTGTAATCTTTCTTTACTGCGTTTTAGTTTTTCGCCATCAAATTTGTCACCAGGCCTTATCCTTAGTTCCCGACGGATAACTATATCTTTAGTCTTAACATTCCCCCTTACTTTAATTTTATCTACATATGTAATCTCATTCTCGTTGATATCATAGGTGATATCAATACGGCCGGTATAGGAATTTAAGGAAGTAGCCTCCTGTACCTCGGCCGATATATATCCGCGGTCGAAATATAGGCCCTGTATATTAACCGCGTCTTGTGATAATGCTTCCTCGCTAAAGACCGCACCCGGCACGCATTCTTTTAACCTTTCCAGAATATCTTTCTTAGGAATGTGCTCGTTACCCTGTATAACCACATTACCGACGAGGTATTTTTTGCCCTCCCGGATTCTGATAGTAATATATAATAAAAACAGCTTCTTGGGATGATATTTAACTTCATAATCAACCACCACATCGGTAAAACCCTCTCTGTGATAGAATGATTTTATGCGCTCAATATCTTCTGATAATACCTCATCTTTCAATACGCCTGCATTAAAAAACCACGCCCGTTTAGTTTTCATCAATCTTAATATACGTTTTGTGGAAAAGCTTTTATTACCTTCGACGAAGATATCCTTAATCCTTATCCTCCTACCCTCAACCACATTAAATTCTATTCTTGCCTTACCTGTATCTTTATTGGTATCTACTTTGTAATTTACCTGTGCCTGACTGTAACCTATCTTTTCATATAATTTCTTAATGGTCTTGGTGTCTTCGGCTAGATTAGGATAATCTAAATATTGCGTCTCTTTTGACTTCAAGGTTTCTTTTATCTTATCTTCTCTCATCGTCAGGCGGTTTATGCCTGAGAACGCTATCTTCTCGATTATAGGCCTTTCCGTAACAGTAATAATGACCTTCAACCCATCTTTATATTCTTCGGCATCAATCTTCATATCACTAAAATAGCCTAAAAGGTAAAGGCGTTTTAAATCATCGCTAACAACAGTCTCTTGATAGGGGCTACCCACCTTAGTTTTTATTTTAGATATAATTGTATTACTACTTATGCTTTTATTGCCTTTTATCTCTATGGCAGTAACTAATTTAGGGGCGGGTTCTTCAGAGGAAATAGTGGTGTTCTCACCTAGAACCGGCTGCTCTTGGACAGAAGATGGCGTCTGCTCTTGAGGCGGCGCTGCTGGTTGTTCTTTAGGATTTGCGGATTCTACGGATGAAACAGAAGATTCCTTTTGCGGTAGCGTCTGTTCTGAACTAGGCGTTGATGATTTTTCTTTAGGCTGCGGCGCTTGCTCTTCCTGCGGCTGTGCCTGTGTTTGGTTTTGCCTATCGGAAGGCAAACCACTGCCCGCTGGCTTGTGATTTTGCTCAGTTTGAGCAAACGAAGATAAACCGATGCCTAATATTATTATAAAGGAAATTAAGAATACAAGAAAAACGCTTCGCGATAACTTCATAAGATTTTCGAGTGGTAGAGGAAAGTGCTTTATACTTTCCTGCACCATAAAAAATAATCTACGCATTATATTATTATATTAAAATTTTCGATTTTAATCAATAATATTATTTATACTTCTTCCGCCCTGGCAAGATTCTCGAACCTAGTATACTCTTTAATAAAACTTAATTTCATTGAGCCCACAGGGCCATTGCGTTGCTTGGCAATGATAACTTCTGCTATGCCCTCATTCTCAGGAGTAGGTTTATAATACTCTTCCCTTAATATCAGGACAACTACATCTGCGTCCTGCTCTATGGCTCCGGATTCTCTTAAATCGGAAAGTTGCGGCCGGTGGTCTGTGCGTGCCTCTACAGCACGAGACAACTGGCTTATTGCCACTATAGGAACGTCTAATTCTCGTGCCAGTGACTTTAAGGAACGCGAGATATCGGAAATTTCTTGCTGCCTGTTTTCTGCGTGACCCGAACCCCGCATTAACTGCATGTAATCTAAAATAATTAACTTTATACCCTGGTGCGCTTTTAGCCGGCGCGCCTTAGCACGCAGCTCCATAACCGAAATCGCAGGTGAATCATCTATAAATATAGGCGCTTCGGAAAGTTTTCCTGCTGCGGCAGTCAAACGAGGCCAATCTGAAGGCGAAAGATATCCGGTCCTTACTTTATGCGCATCAACCTTAGCGTGAACGCAGAGCATCCTCTGGACTAACTGTTCCTTGGACATCTCCAAACTAAAAAATACTAAAGGTATCTTCTCAACTACCCCTGCGTATTCGGCAATGCCTAAAGCAAAGGCGCTTTTACCCATAGAAGGCCTTCCTGCAATGACAATTAAATCTGATTCCTGAAGGCCGGAAGTCTTACTATCAAAATCTATGAATCCCGTCGGTATACCTGTAACATGCGCCTTTTTCTGATAAAGCCTATCAATGTTTTCAATGCTATCCTTAATAATTTCCTTAAGATGCAGGTAACTGACCTGCGACTTCCTGTCGCTTACTTCGAATATAAACTTCTCTGCGCTATCCACTACCTCATCTACATTACCTTCGCTCCCATAACATAGAGAAACGATCTTTGTGGCACTATTTATAAGAGTTCTTAATATATATTTTTCTTTTACAATACTAACGTAATGGTTTATGTTGGCTGCGGTGGGAACAGAATTAACCAACGCAGTTAAGAAGCTCGCTCCGCCTATCTCATTAAGAGTTAAATTTCTTTTTAATTCATCGGTGAGGGTAATAATATCCACTGCTTTATTGGCATTGTATAGGTTTCGTATTGCCTCAAATATTTTCTTATGGGTATCTTTGTAAAAGGAATCCTTATCTAATAATTCTGTGGCTGAAGATATAGCATCCTCATCCATCAACATCGAACCTAATACTGCCATCTCTGCCTCAAGATTCTGCGGCGGAAGTTTCTCTAAAGTCATATCTGCCATAAGTTGTGGTCTCACTTATTTCTTGACAATCCAAACTTTTATTTTTGCAATAATCTCCGGATGTAAGTTTACAGGCACTTCATATATACCCAAAAAATTTATCGGCTCATCCAACACAATTGAATTTTTATCGATATTAAAACCTTCTTCCTTCAAGGCAACTGCTAAGTCCTGGGAAGTTATACTTGCATATAGCTTATCTTCTTCATGGGTTAAAACCGGTATGGTTAAGGAGAGGCGTGCTAATTTTCCCTTAAGTTCTTCGGCTTCACGCTTTACTTTCTCTAATTGTAAGGCCTTTTGCTGTTTTTCTTGTTCTAATTTTTTAAGGTTTACAGAAGTTACAGGCACAGCCAGGCCGTTAGGTATAAGAAAATTACGGGCAAAACCATCTTTTACTTTTACAATGTAGCCCGCCTTACCGATTCTATCTATATCTTTATTTAAGATAACTTCCATTATATGCGTGTATAAGGCAAGAGTGAAATATATCTCGCCTTTTTAATTGCCTCTGCAACCATTCTTTGATGTTTAGCGCAATTACCGGAAATGCGCGTCGAGACAATCTTACCCCTCTCTTTAATAAACGCCTCCAGCCTTCTTACATCTTTATAATCTACAATACTTGTAACTTTATCTACACATAATCGGCAGAATTTTTTTCTTACGGATACAAGGATGTCTCGTTTTCTAATAACTCTTTTTATCTTAACTGGCATTGGATTTATCCTCGCTTTCTTCTAACCATGCTGTCTCTGTAGTTTCTACAGATGGCTCCTGAGACTGTTCTTGAGGCGGTTCAGTTACCCCTTTGGCAGGCGCTGTCCCAAGAAATTGTACACGTTCTGCTCTTACCTCAAGGACATTGCGTTTCTGGCCGGAATTATCTTCCCAAGAACGCGACTGAAGCCTGCCTTCAACAAGAAGAGGGCTGCCTTTATGCAGATATTGATTGCAGGTCTCTGCCTGCTTATTCCAGACTACCGCTGTAACAAAACAGGTTTCTTCTTTTAACTCTTGATTCTTATCCCGAAACTTTCTATTTACGGCAAGCCTCAGATTAACTACAGCTGTGCCCTGTGGCGTATAGCGCAACTCCGGGTCTTTAGTCAAATTACCAATGAGTAATACCTTATTAAAATTAGCCATAACTTATCCTCCCGACTATTCTAATTTTGTAATGAGAATTCTTAATATATTTTCGTTTAATTTATAGGCGTGATTTATATCCGTTAAGCTTGTAGGCATAGCAGTAAAATTAAGAAGGTAATATATCCCTTCCCTATATCTTTTAATCGGGAAATATAATTTTCTTTTTTCCGACCAGATAGAACCTCCTGATACATTGCCGTTATTTTTGGCCACTGCATCGTTAATTTGATTAAATAATGTTTTCTTCTCGTCTTCAGATAAATCCGGTTTGATAATAAACATCGCCTCATATTTTCTCATTTATTTACTCCGTCGGTTAAACATATTCATACTTTCTGTTATACCTTTCCTCGCCCAGACTCGGCAACAGTCGCATGCCAGTCCTATTATCTCTTTAATTTCTTTCTTTTCTTTCTTTGTAAAAGGCGATAACACAAAACTCGCCGCATCTGTATTATTCTGCAAAGGCCTGCCTATGCCAATGCGTAACCGGGAAAATTCCTGGCTGCCGAGAGAATCTATTATAGACCTCAGACCCCGGTGTCCAGCCGATGAACCGCTCGGCCGTATCTTAATTACGCCGAAGCTTAAATCTAAGTCATCACAGACTACCAGTAAATTCTCTAGATCTATTTTGTATTTTTTAATTAATGCGTTTACCGCAATGCCCGATAAATTCATAAAAGTCAACGGCAGCGCAAATATGAGGCTCTCAGCCCTAATCCTACCTTTACCGCTTAATGAAAAAGTATTATCTTTCTTAAGGGGAACTTTATAAATTTTACTTAAGGCCTTTATTACGGAAAAACCGGCATTATGCCTGGACTCTGTATAAATTCTCCCGGGGTTTCCTAACCCTATGATTAACTTCATCTTTCGACTCTACTATAGTTCGCTCAGGATAAATCCCTCGACACTCTACCAATAGTGAGCGAGTCCCGATGAAATCGGGACGAGTCGAACTACTTCTTTTCTTTTTCCGGTTTTTCTTCTTCGCCTTCAGCAGGTACTTCCTTCTTCTCCTTGATTACTTCCGGCTCCTGTTTCTCCTCGCCTTCCACAGCCGGCGCTACCACTTCTTCTTTAATCGGTGCGGTTACGGAAAAAACAATTGCCTCGGGATTATTCATAACTTTAATATTAGAAGGGAAAGCTATATCCTTTATATGTATATCATCGCCGATCTTTAAAAGGCTCACATCTACTTCGATATCCTTGGGTATATCTGTAGGTAAACACTCAACCTCAATTTCCCAAAGGATATGTTCTAAAGAACCCCCTTCCTGCTTCACGCCGATAGGCTCGCCTTTAGCAACTACCGACACATTCACTTTGATTACCTTAGTCAAGGAGATCTCATTAAAATCTACGTGTATTATATCGCCTTTGACTGGGTCATGTTGAATCTCTTTAATTAAGCAGGACATACCTTTTTGCTTCTTATCGTCTTGCATCTTTAAATTAATGACCTTGCTCTCTAACCGATGCTGGTGTATCAACTGCCACAATTGCCTGTGTGATACCTTTATAGGTTGGGATTTCTTGCCCTCTGCATAAATAACCGCGGGGATAAACCCTTTTTCTCTTAAATCCTTAACTTTGTTCTTTCCTAATTCCCCCCTGGGTTGAACTTCTAAGATTATCTCTTCCATAATATTTATTTCTCTCCTTTAATCAAATAGCGAGCTGACCGATTCCTCATTATGAATCCTTTTTATCGCTTCACCCAAAAGATCGGCTACGGATAAAACTTTAATCCGCTGATGTTTCTTGTGGTCATCCATAGGAATGGTATCGGTAATTAACAATTCCTCTAAATCTTTGCATTTATCTATGCGCTCCATAGCCGGACCGGACAAAACTCCATGTGAAATCGCAGCACGCACACTCTTAGCCTTAGCTTTCTTTAATGCCTCGACTGCCTCAATCAAAGAGCTACCTGTGGCAATTAAATCATCCACAACAATAGCATTCTTACCTTCCACCTTACCTAATATATACATTACTTCTGTCTTCTCCGGCGAATCGCGTCTCTTATCTATTATTGCCAGGTCCGCAGAAAGCCGTTTAGCATAAGCCCTGGCCATTT
>JAUYDQ010000114.1 GCA_030691725.1 Candidatus Omnitrophota bacterium | reverse complement strand
CTTGCCGATAAAAAGAAAAATATATTTGATGATGACCTTATGGCCATAGTTGAGGATGAGATAAGGACAGTTAAGCCTCTGTGGCATTTAGATAGTTTTGAGGTTAACTCGGGCACAAAAATTACCCCAAAAGCAATTGTAAAATTAAAAAAGAAAACCAAAGCTTACGTTGGTTCTTCTACGGGCGATGGTCCTGTTGATGCCTGTTTTAAAGCCATAGACAAAATTACAAATATAAAAGTCAAGCTCCAAGATTATCGTTTAGAAGCGGTTACCTCAGGTAAGGATGCCCTGGGTGAAGTTAGCCTTAAGTTAGACGCGAAAGGCAAGACTGTTTCTGGCAGAGGTTCTAGCACTGATATAATCGAATCTTCAGTAAGGGCATATCTGGATGCGATTAATAAGTTAGAATCTAAGTGAGGCCACAACTTACGGAACGTAAGTTGTTTTGGTCGAACTTACCCCGCCGCATTCTTGCATTCTGCAAGAATGCAAGAGGCGGGGTTAATTCGCAGACGCCTTGAGACCAGGGAAACCAAAGGCTACAATTTATGTCGCTTGCGCTCCATAAATTATCTGCTCATTAAAATGATCCCACCCAAAATCTATGGTCTAATCGGTTATCCTGTCAAGCACAGTCTTTCACCAAACATGCACAACGCCGCATTTGGCGCTCTCAAAATAAATGCCGAATACAGGTTGTTTCCTTTACAAGAAGATGAATTAAAAGGCTTTTTTGCGGACCTTAAGAAAAATAATATCTTTGGTTTAAATGTAACTATCCCCTATAAAGAAAAAGTCATTACTCTCCTTAATGATATATCCCCCGAAGCCAAATTAATCGGTGCTGTTAATACCATTAGATTCGTCCAGAATAGATTAGAGGGTTTTAATACAGACGGAGCAGGTTTCCTGCAACACTTAACCCAAGATATTCGATTTATTCCTGCAAGCAAAAACATTGCGATGATCGGAGCAGGAGGAGCAGCGAGGGCGGTTTCCGTTTATTTAAGCAAAGAAAAGCCTAAAAGTTTATTTATTTATGATGTAGATAAATCCAAGGCAGGAACCTTAGTCAGTTATTTAAAAGGGCACTTCGCTAATATAGAATTCCGACATGCAGATTCCATTGAAGAACTTAACATAGAAAAATGCGATTTATTAATTAATGCCACTCCTATAGGAATGAAGGAGACTGATGTCTGTTTGGTTGATAAGGAAATTATCCATAAGGACCTTTTAGTCTACGATTTAATCTATAATCCCAAAGAAACAAAACTCTTAAAAGTTGCCGAAGAAAAAGGGGTTTTGATTTCTAATGGTTTGGGTATGCTTCTATATCAGGGAGTACTTTCTTTTGAAATCTTTACTGGTAAACCCGCGCCGATTGAGATAATGCGGCAGGCTTTAAACGAAGCGGTCAATAAATTATGATAGGTAAGATATTAGCATTTATTTTTGGTTCTATTGTGGGAAGTTTCCTGAATGTCTGTATTCACCGGATGCCGCTGGGTGAATCTGTTGTCTGGCCGCACTCGCATTGCCCTAAATGTAAAAAGAAAATCCCCACATATGATAATATACCATTTTTAAGCTACATCATCTTAAAAGGAAGGTGCCGTTTTTGTCACGAGAAAATATCACTTAGATATCCTTTGGTCGAGTTATTGACGGCGCTAATGTTTCTTGCAATTTTTAACCGCTATGGATTAAGTTATGACTTTTTTATTTTTATTGTTTTTATCTGTGGTTTAATCATTGCCACTTTTGTAGATATCCAGCACCGCATTATTCCCGATGAAGTTTCTGTCGGCGGTATTATCTTAGGATTCATATTAACTGCGATTAAAGGTTTCAATCTAAGGCCTATAACCTATGATTTAAGACCTATGCTTAATTCCTTTCTTGGTATTGTTATTGGTGGTGGGCTTATATATCTAACTGGCAAACTTTTCGATTTAGTTTACTTCAAGTTGCTTAAACGACCTCCTATCCAAGGAGAAACCGAATCTATGGGCGGCGGCGATGTAAAATTATTGGCTATGATCGGAGCATTCTTGGGTTGGCAGAAAGTAATTTTTGTTTTCTTTATGGCTCCTTTTTTTGGAGCAATTGTCGGTATAATAAACCTCGCAATAAAAAAAGACCACACTATTCCTTACGGTCCGTTCTTATCTCTAGCTGCTATTTTTTCTATATTCTGGATGGATAAAATAATCCGCCTCATTTTTCCCTATTAGATGGGCGTAATTAGTCTGATTACTGATTTTGGCCTGAAGGATAATTTTGTAGGTGTAATGAAAGCGGTAATCCTTAAGATTAATCCCCAGGCCCAAATAGTAGATATCTGTCATGAGGTTAAGCCGCACGATATATTGACAGGGGCCTTTTTATTAAAAAGTTCATTTAAATATTTTCCGAAAGGTTCCCTGCATTTGGTAGTGGTTGACCCTGGTGTGGGTAGCGAGAGAAAGAACCTCCTGGTTAAAACAAAAGATTATTTTTTTATTGCCCCGGATAACGGCGTACTTTCACTAGCCTTAAAAGGCCAGGCCCCTTTAAAGATTATCGAGATAACCAATAAAAAGTATTTCTTAAAACCTACATCAGATACATTCCATGGCAGAGATATATTTGCACCAACCGTTGCATATCTATCCAAAGGGCAAAATTTCAGCAAATTCGGTAGGAGAATAAAATCTATAAAAGAATTAAGCCTTCCTCAGTTCAAAATGACCTGTAAGGGCCTTACCGCAGAGATTATCTATATTG
>JAUYDQ010000007.1 GCA_030691725.1 Candidatus Omnitrophota bacterium | reverse complement strand
ATCCATAATTTTCATAACTCGTTCTCCTTTGTAAGATGTGAAGATTTTAACTGTGTAGATTTAGTGGAGCGGGAGACGGGGTTCGAACCCGCGACATTAACATTGGCAAGGTTACGCTCTACCAACTGAGCCACTCCCGCATTTCAATGTTTATTTGTTAGATTTTGCTGTGTAACTGACCTGGTTATTTATGGGCGGAAGAGGATTTGAACCTCCAAGGCATTGCTGCCACGAGGTCCTAAGCCTCGCGTGTCTGCCAATTGCACCATCCGCCCTTGTCTTTACTAAAACATATCCACCTCTCGCGGTGGAAACCTTCCGCTCGTTATAAATAACCGGAGGGTTTGTGAGCGCGCGAGCAAATCCGAAGGTTATTTATGAAAACTTTATGAGCCTCCCGAGACTCGAACTCGGCACACGCGGCTTAAAAAGCCGCTGCTCTACCAGATGAGCTAGAGGCCCAAATTTAAAAATAGTAACTAGTACACTAGTAACTCGTAACTAGTAATTTTAAAATTACAAAAATTAAATCTCGCTCGCCCCTATATTTTTTCTACTTTTTTAATTACCAGTTATTGGATTATTAGTTACTAAAAATTAAAATTCTAAAATTTCCTTTTCTTTATTCTTCAGTGATTCGTCTACTTTAGCGATGTATTTATCGACAATCTTCTGCAATTCATCAATTCCTCTAAATTTATCATCTTCGGGTATAACCTTATCTCTTTCTAGCTTTTCTAAGGCCTCTTTAGCTTCTCGCCTTATAGTCCGCAAAGACACCCGGCCTTCTTCTGTCATTTTGTGCACAACCTTAACCAGTTCCTGGCGTCTCTCCTTGGATAAAGGCGGTATAGACAATCTAATCAACTTGCCGTCGTTAGATGGGTTAATGCCCAAATTGGATTTCATTATCGCCTTTTCAATCTCAACAATTGCTGTCACATCCCAGGGCTGTATCACAATTAAGTGTGCATCAGGTACAGAAATAGAGGCCAATTGTTTAAGCAGGGTAGGCGTTCCATAGTAATCAATGTGCAAACCTTCTACAAGGCTGGGGCTGGCCCTGCCTGTTCTTATCTCGGAGAATTCCCGCATCACAGAATCAACCGCCTTCTTCATTTTTTCTTCAGTATTATGCAAAATTTCCCTGGTGGTCATAACTACCCCCTTATTTTTTAAAACCTAGACTGGCTTTAAACGGTGAGAATTGGGGTTGGCCCTATCATCAATTTATCTGACAACAGTGCCTATCTTTTCACCCAATATGACGCGCCGGATGTTACCTTTTTTATTGAGATTAAATACCACGATGGGTAACTTATTATCCATACACAAACTCACGGCAGTTGCATCCATAACCTTAAGACTCTTTTTTAATACGTCAATGTATTTTAAGCTATCAAATTTTTTCGCATCTTTTACTTTCTGGGGATCGGCAGAGTAGACACCGTCTACTTTAGTTGCTTTTAATATCGCATCAGCATTTATCTCCATTGCCCTAAGCGCTGCTGTGGTATCGGTAGTAAAATAAGGGTTGCCTGTTCCGGCCACAAATATAACTATGCGGCCTTTTTCTAAATGCCTTATTGCCCTCCTTCTAATATAGGGTTCTGCAATCCTTTGCATTTCAATAGCAGTCATTACCCGGGTAGGCATATCTATTTTCTCCAGGACGTCCTGCAGGGCCAGGCCATTTATGACTGTAGCCAGCATCCCCATATAGTCAGCTACAGACCTATCCATATCTAATCCGCGGGAGGCAGTATTCTCCTGGCCGCGAAAAATATTACCGCCGCCTAAGACCACAGCTACATCCACATGTAAATCTCTTATCTCTTTTATCTGGTGGGCAATAGAAATTAAAACAGAGTGGTCAATGCCGTGGGATTTCTTACCCTGGAGTGCTTCACCGCTTAATTTTAGGACTATCCTTTTATAGATAGGGGCTTGAGCCATTATTCGCCAATTTTATAGCGTACAAAACGACGGATAACTATATTTTCGCCAATTTTAGCAATTAAAGTGCCCAAACAGTCGTTTATAGTAAGGCTGGGGTCCTTGATAAAAATCTGTTCCAATAAACAATTATCTTTAAAAAAGAGCTCTTTATCTTTCTCTGATTCAATAACGTCTTGGGGTACGTCTTCTCTTTTTATATATTTCGGATTACATGCAGCTATCTGCATAGCTACGTCTTTGGTAAACTGGCAAAAGTCGCTATTGCGCGCTACAAAATCAGTTTCGCAATCGACTTCTAACAGCACGCCGATCTTATTACCTAGATGAACGTATGCCTCGATTCTACCTTCCTTGGCAACCCTCCCTTGTTTTCCCTTAGCAATCTCAAGGCCGCGTTTGCGCAACAACTCTGCAGCCTTGCGGATATCTCCATCGACCTCATGGAGCGCCTTCTTGCATTCCATAATACTGGCGTAGGTCATCTCTCTTAATTCCTTAATTGATTCCAAAGATATTTTCACCCCGCTCTTCCTCCAATATCCATACCCCAGCCCTTAGGAAGGGCGGGGTTCATCTATTATTCCTTCTTTCTAGGCCTACTTTTCCCTTCGGTAACGGGCCTGGCACGGACTTTTCGGGCAGGCTTTATTTCTTCCTCAGGAGCTGTAGTTATTTCCACAATCTCTTCGATCTCTTTTATCTTTATCTCTTCTTCAGGAAGCACCAGAAGTATCTCCTCTTCTTTCTTTTCCGGATTTATAGCCACACCTTCCTGAGAAAGATACGATAGGAATCTCTTGCGGCCCTCGATTATACTATCAGCAAGAAGCCTGACAATCGTATGTATTGATTTAGTAGCGTCATCATTACCCGGAATAGGATAAGTAACCAGATCCGGGTCAGAGTTAGTATCAATAAGGCCTATTACCGGTATGGATAATCTATTGGCTTCCCTAACCGCGGTTTCTTCTTTTTTTGTATCCACAATAAAAATCGCTTTAGGCATGCGTTCCATCGCAACTATGCCGGAGAAATTTTTCTTTAGTTTACTTAATTCCTTCTCAAGGTGCGCCACTTCTTTCTTGGTTAGCTTGTCAAAGGTACCATCCTCTTTCATCTTTTCTATTTCTTTTAAGCGATTTATGCTTTTTTTTATAGTAGCGTAGTTCGTGAGCATACCGCCGGGCCAGCGCTCAGTTACATAGTACATGCCGCAGCGTATTGCCTCTTGCAGAACAGCTTCCTGGGCCTGTCGTTTTGTCCCTACAAACAGCACAACCTCGCCTTTTAAGGTTATGTCCAGTAGAAAATCCCTGGCTTTATTTAAACATTCTTCGGTCTTTTCCAAATCGATAATATAAATACCGCTTCTTTCGCCAAAGATAAATTTCTTCATTTTTGGATTCCAACGCGAAGTCTTATGACCAAAATGCACTCCTGCCTCTAATAATTGTTTGATTAATTCTGTAGCCAAACTATTTTCCTCCTTAATGAGCCCACAACTTACGGAAGCGATAGCAAACGTAAGTTGTTCGGGCGAATTAATCCCCCCTGCTTTCTTGCGAAAGCAAGAAGGGGGGATAAGTTCGTGCATACAATTTACGGAACAAAGTGAACGTAAGTTATAAGCGCGAATTAATCCCCGCCGCTTTATTTCGCTTTG
Organism: Candidatus Omnitrophota bacterium; assembly: GCA_030691725.1. GTDB lineage: Bacteria > Omnitrophota > Gorgyraeia > Gygaellales > Profunditerraquicolaceae > UBA1562. The sequence continues at coordinate 4,095 of JAUYDQ010000007.1, read as the reverse complement.
CTTCACAAAGCGAAACTGCGGGGATAAGTTCGGACGATCCCGATGTGATTTCTACTTTTTTGTTTCTTCGGGATGTCCTCACTTATATAATTATAGCTCTAAATCGATTTTTCTCGCTGAAAGTAAACTTTTAGTGTAACATAATTTTTAACAGATGCAACTATTTTTAATGAGCATGCCTAGCCAAGATAAAAATGTCCTATTCTTAGCAAAATAGAAATGTCCTATTTTTCGGTTTTTTAAAGAGCGCCTGCTAAAATTTCTTCTTTTTCTCTTAGGTTAAGTGAGCCTGGCAGCCTAAAATTTCTCCAAGGATAGTCCTTGAGAGGGACGCATGTCTTCTTTTGAGTTAGTTAATTTTTTGTTCTCATCTGTATAATGATAAGCCAAATACAGATGTTTAAGCAATTCCTTTTCCTCATTCTCGTTCATTCCGATAAAAATCAACCCCATACCGATAACATGTGAATTTTCATCCTTGGCAATTCTGACCACCTTAGTTTGCGCCTTGATGGGCTTCAAAGTAGTTGAAGTATGGATAACAAGATCTAAAATTGTACCCACGGGAAACGATTCATTAGATACTAAAAATATACCTCCGGGGCTCATATTTTTAGTCATAAATAGTCTTTCCCCACCGGCCTTATCCGCAGTTAAAGTAGCCGAGACATAAGCATCAACTGCTACCCGCTTATATTTTCTTCTTTCCATGTCTTCTCCTTGTTAATTCTATTATCCTTTGCCTCGCGTGGATACAAGAATATATCACCATATCCCATCTGAAGGGCACCGTTAAGTAATCTGATTAATTTATCTTTGTCTATTTATCGGCCTCTTTGTTTTATTTTATCCCCAAAATTTATTATAGTAAAGAGATTATTTTTCTAACTCCTGCATCTGGTAAAGCCTTTGATACAAACCGCTTCCAGCCACAAGCTCCTGATGGGTTCCCTGTTCAACAATCCTGCCTTTATCCAGGACAACAATAAGATGAGCGCCTTTTACTGTAGAAAGCCTGTGCGCAATCACAAATACGGTACGGCCGTGGATAAGCTTATTCAAGGCCTCCTGAACAATGCGTTCTGATTCCGTATCCAGCTGGGATGTTGCTTCATCCAAAAGCAAAATAGGAGGATTCTTTAGTAAAGCGCGGGCAATCGCAATCCTTTGGCGCTCTCCTCCTGAAAGTTTCATCCCTCTATCACCGATAATCGTATCATAGCCTGAAGGTAAATATTCGATAAAATCATGGGCATAAGCCTGCTTTGCTGCCTCTTCTATTTCTTGGATGGACGCATCCGGCTTACCATAGAGAATGTTGTTCCTTATCGTATCATTAAAGAGTATGGTCTCCTGTGTAACAATGCCGATCTGCTGACGAAGCGATTTAAGAGTTAGCTCGCGGATATCTACGCCATCAATTAAGATCCTGCCTTCTTTAGGGTCGTAGAAGCGCGGGATTAAATCTACGAGCGTAGTCTTTCCTACGCCGCTGGGGCCTACAATCGCCAACATTTGGCCCTTCATTACCTGTAGGTTTATACCCTTTAATATATCCTGGTCGGCATACTTAAACCATACATCTTCAAAAGCGATATTGCTTTTGAAACCGGATAGTTCCTGCGCGCCTCGTTTCTCTTGAATGCTAGGTGTTGTATCCAATATTTCGTAAATACGGCTACTCGCTGCCACTGCTTGCTGCATTATGGAATTGACTTGACTTAATTTCTTAAAAGGCCTGATCAGGGAAAGTAAGGCTGCCATGAACAAAGCAAACGCACCAAAAGAAAGTGCGCCCTCTATGACTTGCCTGCCGCTGTAGTATATAATAGCGAGTGCCACAGCCACACCTATTAATTCTGTAGCATTGCCTAATATGAGCATCCTTTTTATGGATTTCATAGCAATTCTATAATAATCATGATTTTGCTTTTTGAATCTCTCCAGCTCCCTTGCCTCAGCACAGAATGCCCGCACAATCCTTACGCCTATAAATGTCTCCACCAACAGAGAATTTATATCTGCCATCTTCTCCTGAGACCTCTTGCTCAGTTTACGTAATATTTTACCCACAGCTATCATGGGAACCGCAACCAACGGCAGGACGACTATAGAAATCAACGCCATCCTCCAATTAATCAGGAAAGTCACTAGCGCAAAACAGATTACCTGAAAAGACTGGTAAACCAGATCAGTAAGCGCGTAAGAAACGGCATTTTCTATCAGTTTTACATCATTAGTGATACGGGAGATTAATTCGCCGCTTCTTTTCTGGGTAAAATAATCCAACGATAAACTCTGGAGTTTATCGTAAATTTGATTCCTCACGTCTCTAATCACCTTCTGCCCCACATCCGACATAATATACGATTGCAAAAAATCGAAAATTGCCCTTATAATAAGGGCAATAGGCACTACTATCAGCAGAAGATACAGAATTTTTAAAGGCGCAAGAACATTAAGCTGGTTTAAAATACTTTCTACGAATGCCGGCAATTTACCATGGGTAAACATTATCTGCTTATTCGTAAATACCCTGTCCACAATCGGCACAATTGCGCTTAAGCGAAAGACATCAAGCAAGGTAACAATGCCCATAAAAACGCCGGACAAGACAAGCTCCCGGTAATAAGGCTTTGCGAATCTGAATAACCTGACGTAATTGCGCATCTTATTATCCTTTTTATAGATTTAACTTGAGTTAATAATATATCATACCAATTGACTTTTGTCGAGTGATTTGCTATTATTCTTGTAAGTTCATAGACAGAACCGTAAGCGGGTCCTGTCTTGGGTATTTTCTCGCCGCATCACGCGGCTCAAAAACACCCAAGCCACCCGCTTAAGATACTTATCTAGGAACTTACAAATAATTTATGGTTGGAGTTGGAAAAAATATGAATAAAATAAGAGTGGCTGTTGTGGGAGTAGGGCATCTGGGAAGCCTGCATGCCAAGATATACCGGGAGATTAAAAATTGCTCTCTGGTAGCAGTCTGCGATATAGATAAAACCCGCCTCGACCAGATATCTTCGGCTCTAAACGTTGCAGGATACACGAGTTACGAAGAACTCTTCGACAAGGTTGATGCCGTAAGTGTTGCTGCCCCCACCAAATTGCATTATAAAATAGCTGGTGATTTCCTAAAACATAATATACACACGCTGGTTGAGAAACCTTTTACCCCTAATCTAAAAGAAGCTGATTCCTTAATCAGTTTGGCCAAGGAAAATAAGCTTATCCTTCAAGTCGGACATATCGAGAGGTTTAATTCTGCATTTGCCGCGACCCAGAAAATCATCAAAAACCCTAAATTTATCGAATGCCACAGGTTAAGCCCCTTTCCTAACCGCTCCCTGGACGTAGGTGCTGTGCTGGATATAATGATTCACGATCTAGATATAATCCTGGGGTTAGTCAATTCTAAAATAAAGAAAATTGAGTCTGTGGGCGTAAATGTCCTTACCCAATTCGAGGATATCGCCAATAGCCGCATCACCTTTGAGAACGGCTGCGTGGCAAACCTCACTGCCAGCCGCGTCTCGGATGAAATAATGCGTAAAATCAGGATTTTTCAGGAAGATACCTATATCTCTCTGGATTATAAAGAAGCTAAGGCGTGCGTTTACAAAAAGTGCGGCCTTGCAATTACGAAAGTTGACCTGCCTATTGAAGAAGAGCAACCCTTACAGAAAGAGTTAGAATCTTTCATCGAATGTGTCATTAACCATAAAGAGCCCCTCGTTTCAGGCCCGGTTGCCAGAGAAGCGCTCCGTGTAGCACTGGAGATCCAAAATCAAATATGGCAGAAATAAATCGCATTTTCATTATTTGCGGTGAACCGTCAGGCGACCTTAATGCGGCAAACCTTGCCAGAGCTATATTACATATCAATCCTGAAATAAAAATCTCCGGGGTCGGAGGAACACTCTTGCGTCAAACTGGCGCGATAATTTACCGCGATATAAAAGACCTCTCCGTTATCGGCCTATTCGATGTATTAAAGAAACTGCCCAGGTTTTTTTTATTACAAAAGCTAATCCTGGAAAAGATTAAAGAAGAAAAACCAGACGCTATAATCCTGGTTGATTTTTC
>JAUYDQ010000082.1 GCA_030691725.1 Candidatus Omnitrophota bacterium | reverse complement strand
TCGCAAGTTCAAATCTTGCCCCCGCAACCAATTAAGCCGATAACTGAAAGTATCGGCATTTTTTGTAATCCCAATACGAGATTCCTATTTTGGCTTGACAAAGTTATCAAAATTATTTGACAAAGTTTATTTTTGTGTTATGATAACATTTCAATTCTAAAGAAGACAAAGGTGTCTTTCCTTTAAAAAGGGGAGGCGCCTTTTTTATTTTTAAGGTTTATTGCCTAAATTTTAAGCAAAATAGGAATAGAATATAGTCAAAAGGAGGAAGAATGTCTAAAAAGATTGAAGAATTTATGGCGAAAGTCATGGAAAAGAATCCTGGTGAGTTAGAATTTCATCAGGCAGTGCGGGAAGTTGTAGAATCAGTAATGCCGTTTATTGAGAAAAATCCCAAATACCAGGAAGCTAAGATTCTGGAAAGAATGGTAGAGCCCGAGAGGGTAATAATGTTTCGTGTTCCCTGGTTGGATGATAAGGAAGAAATCCAGATAAACAGAGGTTATCGTATAGAAATGAATAGCGCCATTGGTCCTTATAAAGGCGGAATCCGTTTTCACCCTAGCGTTAACTTAAGTATTTTGAAATTCTTAGCGTTTGAACAGGTCTTTAAGAATAGCTTGACTACCCTGCCTATGGGTGGCGGAAAAGGCGGTTCTGATTTTGATCCTAAGGGGAAATCAGATAATGAGGTAATGAGATTCTGCCAAAGCTTCATGACAGAATTATACAGGCATATTGGTCCTGATACGGATGTGCCTGCGGGGGATATAGGGGTAGGGGGGCGTGAAATCGGGTATATGTTTGGTCAGTACAAAAGACTGCGTAACGAATTTACCGGTGTCCTTACCGGCAAAGGATTAAACTGGGGCGGAAGCTTAATTAGGCCCGAAGCTACAGGATATGGTTGTGTCTATTTTGTAGAGGAGATGTTAAAAACAAGAGGAGAGTTTTTAAAAGGTAAGGTTTGCGCAGTATCCGGAGCCGGCAATGTTGCGCAGTACACCGTAGAGAAATTAATTCAGTTAGGAGCAAAGGTGGTGACATTGTCAGATTCCAACGGGCTTATTTATGATGAGGCAGGTATTGATAAAAAAGAATTGAAGTGCGTTATGGATCTGAAGAATGTACGCCGCGGCCGCATAAAGGAATGCGCAAAAGAGTTTAACTGTAAATATCTTGAAAGCAAAAAGCCTTGGGGCATAAAATGTGATATTGCCTTTCCCTGCGCTACCCAGAACGAGATAGACGAAAATGATGCTAAGACGTTAGTTAAAAATGGCTGTATCGCTATTGGCGAGGGGGCAAATATGCCCACCGCTCCGGAAGGCGTTGAGGTATTTCAGAAGGCAAGGATTCTCTATGCGCCTGGTAAGGCATCCAACGCTGGCGGAGTTGCTACTTCCGGATTGGAAATGACCCAGAATAGCATGCGGTTATCGTGGTCGCGGGAAGAGGTGGATAAGAAACTGCGCGAGATTATGATAGCTATCCATGAACAGTGTGTCAGATACGGCAAAGAAGGCAATTACGTAAATTATGTCAATGGCGCAAATATTGCCGGATTTGTAAAAGTAGCTGATGCCATGATTGACCAGGGGTTAGTGTAACTATAAAATTTTGCTATAAAAAATTCCGAAGGTAAAAACGCCCCACCTTTACGTTGAGGCGTTTTTTTGTTATAATGCAAATTATGGAAAAAGTTGATATTGCTATTATAGGCGCGGGAGTAATTGGATTGAGCGTAGCCCAAGAGCTCTCCAAGGCTTTTAAAGAAATCATTGCTATCGAAAAGAATACCTCTTTTGGACAGGAGACGAGCTCAAGAAACAGCGAGGTAATTCATGCCGGTATTTATTACCCTGCGGATTCTCTCAAAACAAAGACCTGTATCGAGGGTAGGCAGCTGCTTTATGAGTTTTGTAGCCAGAATAATATTCCGCATAAAAAAACAGGAAAACTGATTGTGGCGATTGATAAAAATGAAGTCGGGGATTTAGAAGACCTCTTAAAGAAAGGCTTAGAAAATGGAGTAAAGGACTTAAGGTTTCTCTCTAAAAATGAGATAAAAACCCTAGAGGCGCACATTGAAGCTGAAGCAGCCATACATTCGCCCTCAACCGGGATCCTGGATACCCACAGTTTTATGAAAAATTTAGTTTTCCAATTCGAGAATTGCGGCGGGCAGATAGCTTACAATACCGAGCTCATCGGGTTAAACAAAATCAAAGATGGATTCGAGGTCAGCGTAGAAGATAAAAGGGAAGGTGTATTTAAATTCTCAAGCCGCATCTTGATTAACTGCGCTGGGTTAAATTCAGATAAAGTTGCAGGTATGCTCGGACTGATAAAAGATGAATATAAGCTTAAAATGTGTAAAGGAGATTATTTTAGAGTCCATAATAATAAAGCTAAGTTTATTAATCGATTGATATATCCGGTACCCAAAGAGGACCGGCGAGGCTTAGGCATACATGCTACTTTGGATTTGGCAGGCGGTTTGCGCTTAGGACCTGACGATGAGTATGTTGATAAAATAGTTTATGATATAGATGGGTCTAAAAAGAAGATATTTTATGAAAGTGTTAGTGCGTTCCTGCCCTTTATCCAGTTAGATGACCTGGCACCCGATACCTCTGGCATAAGGCCGAAATTACAAGGACCGAAAGAGGGCCTTAGGGATTTTATTATACAAGACGAGGCCCCAAACGGTCTTTCGGGATTTATAAATCTTATCGGCATAGAGTCCCCTGGCTTTACGTCGGCTCTTTCTATTGCGAGAATAGTGGATAGAATGGTTAAAGATTTTTTAAAAAATAAAACTTGACAAATTCAAAGCTATAGGGTATACTTCTTTTGATAATAAAGCACAAGGTTTGTGCTAAGGAAAAGGGACAAAGGCGTTCGCAAGAACGCCCTTTTTGTTTTATAGCCCTTTTCATTCAAGGTTAGAAAAACCGGATAACGACGTCCTTTTTAGCAAAGTCTGCTAACTAGGACGTTTTTTATTTTTAGGACGAGGGCGTTCTTATATGTCCAATTAGGGACTCAAGAACGCCTTTTTATTTTTTATCCTCTAAGTAAGGAGGAGGTGACTATGGAAAGTATGTCTTTTGAGGAACAGATAAAGGCTTTGTCGAAAATAAGTAAAGCCATAGCTTCAGATTTATACTTGGAAGATATTCTCCGTCTGATAGT
>JAUYDQ010000116.1 GCA_030691725.1 Candidatus Omnitrophota bacterium | reverse complement strand
TTTCCTTCTATTGCCTTTATTGCCCTGCGTGCAGCCAATTCATGGATACTGCGCGTGGAATAATTAAATTTACAGGGAAACATTAAAGGCGGACAGGCAATTCTTAAGTGGATTTCTTTCACCCCGCATTCTTTGAGTTTCTGGATGGTGTAATTCTTAAACTGCGTGCCCCTGACAATAGAATCATCGCAGATGACAATGCGATTACCCTTGATGATCTCTAAAATAGGAATGAGTTTCATCCGGGCGATCAAGTCACGGGTTTCTTGCGAAGGCGGAGTGTAACTGCGGTCGAATCCCGGCGTGTATTTTACTAAAGGCCGGCGAAACGGAATGCCGGATTCCATAGCATAACCAATGGCATGGGTTGTCCCTGAATCCGGGATACCCGAGGCAATATCCGCATTAATATTATCGTTTTTAGCTAAGAACCTACCGCATCTTTCCCTGACTACCTCCACAGTTATACCCTCATAGGAAGAACCGGGAAATCCAGTGTATATCCATAAAAACGAGCAGATTTGATTTATCTTGCCGCCTTTACGTTTATATTTTAACCCCGATTCATTGATTAAAATAATCTCTCCCGGTTCGATATACTTTATGATTTTAAATCCTAAGTTTCTAAAAGCTGTAGTCTCAGTAGTCACTGCCCAATCTTTGCCTCTCTGACCCATAACCAAAGGCGTATAACCGTATCTATCTCTTACAGCATAAATGCCTTCTTTATTTAATAATAGAATCGATCATGAACCATCGAACTTAGAAAACATCTTCTCAATTCCAACGACCAGAGTCTTACCGCGGATAATCATTTTTGCCACCAGCTCCGTAAGGTTAACTCTTCCTTCGGTAACCTCGCTGAAGGATTGGCCATCTTTATACAACCCTTTAGCCAGTTCCTGTGCATTATCAATAAAACCATTGGTCGCAATCACAAAGGGGCCAAATTTGGAATTGACGTATATGGGCTGCTCATCCCTGGCGCTAATCACCCCGATTCCTTTATTGCCGCGCATATTTTTATACTCTTCGTAGAATTTTGTTTTAAATTGGCTGCCTCTGATATCGTGAATCTTGCGCTCCAATTCCCCATCCTTATATACCGCCAGGCCTCCAAATTGCGTGCCTAGATGAGAATGATAATCCGTGCCATAAAAGAGATCTACAAGGCAATCATCTTTTGCAACTACCCCAAAAATACCGCTCATATATTCCTCCCTCTAAAAGTTTTTCCTTATATACTCTACTCCGTTTTTAAATAGTTGCAAGCCATCGCCTTCGTTTTTATTCTTTGCTACCCCCCATCGTCGGGGATGTTGCGACACTTCAATGTGTCTTTCCGGATGCGGCATGAGTCCTAAAATTCTCCCGCTCTCATCGCATATTCCGGCAATATTATCTTCTGAGCCATTGGGATTCTCGGGATAACCTGTGAGTCCTCCTTTTTCATCGCAATACTGAAAAACAATCTGACCATTATCTTTTAGCCTCTGCAAGACTAATTCATCTTTAGCAATAAACTTTCCTTCGCCGTGGGCTACCGGCAGATAGATAATCTCTGATAGATTCTTTGTCCATATACATTTGACTGTTGATTTTAAATACACCCAGCGGTCTTCAAATTTAGCCGAATCATTTATAATCAGTGAGGCCTCCTGTCGTAAATCGCTATTTCCCGGTAGCAATCCGCTTTTTACTAAAACCTGAAAACCATTACAAATGCCGATAATTAATTTTCCCTCTTGAATAAATATTTTTATCTGGTCTATTAACTTGTATCTTAATTCATTGGCTAAAATTTTACCCGCAGCAATATCGTCTCCGTAAGTAAACCCTCCGGGGATGGCTAAAATCTGGTAATCTGCAAGATGTTTTTTTTGTTCGATTAGTTTATTTATATGCACCGGTTCTGCTAACGCACCTGCTTTAGAAAAAGCAAATGCAGTTTCCTCATCGCAGTTAGTACCTGCAGTTCTTAAGACACAGACCTTAGGTTTTGACATAGAATTTCTTTATGATGCTTACTACTTCCTTCGGGCTATCTGTTACTTTAAAGATGTCTAACTCTTCCTTACTAATATTACCATTTTCTAATACTGTATCTCTAAACCAATCGAGCATGCCCTTCCAGTATTCACTGCCAAATAATACTACGGGAAATTTAGGAATTCTTTCGGTTTGAATAAGATTGATGGCTTCGGTAAATTCATCTAATGTGCCGTAACCGCCGGGCATAATCACAAAGGCCTTGGCATATTTTACAAACATCACCTTTCTGACAAAGAAATAACGAAAATCTAAAAAGGTATCCACGTATTTATTAGGCTTCTGTTCCATGGGTATCTGGATGTTTAAACCTACGGAATGCCCGCCGGCTCTTTTGGCGCCTTTATTCGCTGCTTCCATTACTCCCGGGCCGCTACCCGTAATGATGGCATATCCTTCTTTGGCCAGAAGGTAGGCAATCTTTTCAGTTAATTTATAATATTTGTTGTTGGGTTTCATGCGGCTTGAACCAAAAAAAGAAACTGCCTGGCCCAGTTCAGAAAGGATTTCGAACCCTTCTACAAACTCTGACATGATGCGAAATACCCGCCACGTGTCCTCTCTGGGGAAATCTACCTTTGTAATTTTCTCTTTTTTCATTCTACCACCTCAATGGTTTCTGCCAGGCCTCTTTTAATGCATCAATCCTGGCTTTTAGACAAATTTTACCGTCTAATCCGTAGACTTTAAATTCTTTATTTGCGTTCACGCAACCGATTAAACCCAAAGGAATACCTTTTAAGGTTTTCTCAAATGCTTTTTGCTTTTTCTTTTCTACCTCCACGATGAATCGGGAGTTTGACTCGGAGAATAAAATAAAATCGTTTCTTTTCCAAGATTTAGAGTTAAAGGGGGCTTCGCCCAGGAATATTTCCATTCCTAATCCGCCAGAAAAAGCCATCTCCGCTGCACAAACTCCGATGCCACCTTCTGAGCAGTCATGCATGGCTTTAATTAAACCTAAGGAAGAAGCCTTGCTTAATGCCTCAAAAGTAGATTTTGCTTTCTGAGGAAATACCTTGGGCGCATTATTACCTATAAAACCTAATATATCATAATAATGCGACCCCCCCAATTCATCAAAAGTAAGGCCGACCACATAAATTAAATCTCCAGTGCGTTTTGTGTACATAGAAATAGTTTTATGGGTATCTTCTATCACGGCTATCGCGGAAATAAGCAGTGTCCCCGGTATAGCCATGGACTTATTTTTTACCGTGTATTCATTATTCAGGCTATCTTTGCCTGAGATAAAAGGCGCTCCCAAGGCTTTGGCCATATCATAACAACCATAAGCTGCCCTCACCAGGGTTCCTAATCTATCAGGCTTGTCAGGATTGCCCCAGCAGAAATTATCTAAGAGCGCTACTTCTTTTAAGGAACCGCCCACAGCAATTATCTGGCGAAGGGCCTCGTCAATGCATCCTGCAGCCATCCAGTAAGGGTCAATAAAACCAAATCTAAAATTTATACCGCAAGATATAATTATACCTTTTTTAGAATCTAAGATTGGCTTGACTACACTGGCATCAGAAGGGCCGTCATTAGCAATGCCCACCAAAGGTTTTAAGACCGAACCACCTTGCACCTCATGGTCATATTGCCGGATGACCCATTCTTTAGAACAGATATCATAATGCGAAAGTAGTTTTAATAAATAAGAAGTCAAGTCTACAGGACAAGAAAATTTTGGTTCCTTATGTTTAGGCTGGATGAATACTGCTTTTTTCTCTATTTTAGGTGAGCCCCTATGGAGGAACTGCATATCCAAATCGCAAACCAAATTATCTCTATAGTAAAGCTGTAATCTTTTTGTGTTCGTAAACTCTCCGATTACCGCCGCTTCGACATTCTCTTGATGAAAAACCTCTCTTAATTGAACAATATTTTCTTTCGCTACAGAAAGTATCATCCTCTCCTGCGATTCAGAAATCCAGATTTCCGTATAAGATAAACCCTGGTATTTTAAGGGGACTTTTTCTAAATCTACCTTCACCCCTAAATCCTGACCCATTTCACCAACTGCACTGGACAGGCCGCCGCCGCCGCAATCAGTAATTGCGCTGTATAAGTTTTTATCGCGCACCTGTAAGATAGTATCCACCATCTTCTTTTCCTGGATAGGGTTGCCTATTTGGACTGCGCCGCTGGAAATTTTTTCTGATTCATGCGTCAATTCGCCGGAGGAAAAGGTAGCGCCGTGTATCCCGTCTCTTCCGGTTCTGCCACCCACCAGAACAACGAGGTCACCTTTTTGCGCTTGTTTAAAAGATTTCTCTTTAGGCATAATTCCTACTGTACCGCAATACACTAAAGGATTCCCCACAAACCTCTCATGAAAAAGTATTGCTCCGTTGACTGTGGGTATTCCCATTTTATTGCCATAATCGCGTACTCCTGAGACTACACCCTTCATAATGCGTTTAGGATGCAAGGTACCAGCAGGTAGTCTATTAAAGGGATAATCCGGTGGGCCAAAACAAAAAACATCGGTATTCAGAATAGGTTTTGCGCCCAGGCCTGTGCCTAAAGAGTCTCGGATGACTCCCCCGATACCCGTATTGGCACCGCCAAAAGGCTCTAAAGCCGAAGGATGATTATGCGTCTCTACCTTAAAACAGACATTATATTTGTCATTGAATCTGATTACGCCAGAATTATCCTTAAATACAGATACGCACCAGGGTTTTTTCAATTCCTTGGTCACGCGCATAATTGTGGACTTTAACAAATTATTAATTTTTTTTCTTTTTGGTTTGCCGTCGCTTATTTTTTCTCTATAGTCTATTAAACCTTTGAAGGTCTTGTGTCCGCAGTGCTCAGACCAGGTCTGGGCAATAGTTTCTAGTTCGCAGTCAGTGGGATTGCGTTTTAATTTTTTGAAGTAATCCTTGATGCTACGCATCTCTGCCAGATTCAAGAACAATTGACCGTCTTTAGAGATTTTCTTCAGTTTTCCATCTGAAGCTTCTAATAAATCTACGGTGATTAAATTAAACTGATAACCAATATCAACGGCGTGTGACGTGCGGCGCCTGACGTGCGGCTCTGCTATGTGTTGAATTAATTTATTATAAAGCAGCTTCTCGGAAATAGTCTTGAGTTGCGTATCCGTGAGCCTGCCTTTAAGAATATACTTCTTGGCTGTCCTGATGGATTTTATGCCGTCTATCCTGAGGTCCCTTATCCCTTTTAAGGCAGATTCTTCTACGGGGTCCATTACGCCAAGGTTATAAGCTACTTCTATGGTGTGGTATTCCTGGGGATTGTAGGTAAGCGGCTTAAGGCTATACTCTTGAGCAACTTTATCTACCAGAAGCTGTTCTGAAATTAATCTTACCTTCTCTTGCGATATGTCACCCTCGAGGATATAGACCTGCGCAAAACGGACCTTTTCTACAGAACTTATTCCTAAGTCGCGGATGTCTTTTTCAATACCGCTGCCTACGGCATCAAAGACGCCTGGCTTATCTCTGAGCTCAATATGCCAAATCATAAATCTTTTACTGAACAGGGGATTATCTGACGGCGGGCCTACTTATAACCCGACATTCTTAAAAATTTTATTTACGTGACGCAAGTAATAATCCAGGTTAAAAATTCTGTCTAAGTCTTCTCGGTGAAGGTAACGCAGGACCTCTCTGTCTTTTAAAAGAGTTTCCTTAAAATCTACAGTTTGCCTCCAGGCCTTCATCGCACACCTCTGTACCAAATCATAGGCCTTCTCGCGGCTGAGGCCCTTCTGCATTAATTCTAAAAGGACCCTTTGGGAGAAAATTAAACCTTTTGTCTTCACTAAATTCGCCAACATATTTTCCGGGTAAACCACGAGCCCATCGATAACCTCAATAAATTTATTCAGTATATAATCCAAGAGAATCGAAGAATCCGGCATAATCACGCGTTCTACCGAGGAATGGCTGATATCCCGCTCATGCCACAAGGTCACGCTCTCCAAACTCGCAAGAGCATTCGCCCGCAAAATCCGGCTTAAGCCGCATATCCTTTCACAGATGACCGGGTTCCTTTTATGCGGCATAGCGGATGAACCTTTTTGGCCTTTACCAAAGGGCTCTTCTGCTTCTTGAACCTCGGTTCTTTGCAGATGCCTTATCTCTGTAGCAAATTTCTCTAAAGAAGAGCCGATAATGGCCAAAGTAGCCATATATTGGGCGTATACATCCCTTTGTATAACCTGCGTAGAAATGCGCGCTGGTTTAAGCCCCAGTTTCTTACAGACAAAAGCCTCTACTTCCGGCTCAATATGGGCATACGTACCTACAGCACCGGAAATCTTTCCGATGGAGACTGCCTCTTTTGCCTGCAATAATCTCTCTAAATTGCGTTTGGTCTCATCAAACCAAAGCGCAAGTTTCAGACCAAAGGTAATTGGCTCAGCGTGCACCCCATGGGTCCTGCCAATACAAACCATCTCTCTATATTTCCTGGCCTTCTTAGCCAGTAAATTAAGCAGTCTATTTAAGTCCGCGATTAATATCCCGGATGCGGCTTTGAGTTGTACCCCTAAAGCCGTGTCTAAAAGGTCTGAAGAGGTAAGGCCTAGATGCAGATATTGGGCATCCGGCCCCATATTTTGCGCTAAGTTAGCGACGAATGCTACCACATCATGTTGTGTCTTTGCTTCTATTTTCTTAATCTGGGAGAGATTAAACCTAGCCTTTTTCTTGATTCTCTGGAAGGCATTTCGGGGAACCTTTTTTTGTCGGGTGAGCGCATCTAAGGTAAGCAGTTCTATATCTAGCATAATCTTAAACCTGGATTCTTCCTTCCAGATATTCGTCATTTGGGGTAAACTATAACGTTCAATCATACCGCCTCCTTATGTCTTGAAAGAGAATTTATTATAGCAGAAATCTTAAATTCTGGCAAATAAAATAAAAGCCCTGGTTAAACTCTACCAGGGCAAAAATCTTCAAAATAAAGCCTTATCTTTCTTATCCCAAATGCGCAGTTACGCTCTCAAGAAAATCGCCTTCGGCGATAAGTTGGGGAACAATGGTTTGGCTTCCTTTAGCCAAAGCCATAACTTCAATGCGATTTTCTGATTGGTTTCAAGAAAGTGCTTTATACTTTCCTACACCATAAAAAAAAGACAATGATTCAGCGCATATTATTTATTCAAACTTCAAATCTGACTTTTGGGGATTTATACTACGTTTGATGTAGACATTAGTATGTTTAGAGAGATCCATTAATTTTGTCTGGGGCAATTTTTTTTTCTCAGGACTAAAAACTATATTGACCTTAGGCCTTAAAGGCGAATCCTCATTGGAGAAAATAACCTTGCCAATTTCACCCGTATTTAATTCTACCCAACAGCCTACGGGATAAAGACCTATTCTATTTATGAAGACCTTAAGAATCCTTGGTTCAAAAAACATGGTGGTATTTATCTTTAACAACTCCTTTACTGCCTCATGAGGAGAGATGCCGTCCCGGTAAGAGCGGAGATGAATCAAGGCCTCATAAACATCTACTATGGCCACGATCTTGGCGTATTCGTCTATCTGGTCATCTTTTAGGCCCTCTGGATAACCTGTACCATTGATTCTTTCATGTTCCTGTTTAACTACATAGATAACTCCCTTCTGGATATTCTCTATCTTACTTAAGATATCACTGCCATAAATAGGGTGTTTTTTTATCTCCTCTAATTCGTGCTCATTTAATTGGCGCGGCTGCTGGGCAATATCCATAACTTTTATCATACCTATATCATGTAGAAACGCACCCACGCCTAATTCATTGAGTCTGGATTTATTGTAACCTAAACCTAATCCTATATCTAGGGAAAGAATACAAACATTAACCAAGTGTACATACAGGTAACTATCTTCTGAATAACCCCCGGTGGTAAGAGCAATCAATTCCTTATCACCTAAGACTATGCGGTCAGCTATAACGTTGACAATCTCATATACTCCTTTTAGGTCTGACGGAGTAGTTTTAGACTCTATTTTATCTAAAATCTCTTTTATAATTTCCAATGCGCGTTGATAAATCCTTTTTGATTCCTCCAGGTCAAGTTGCATATGGTATATTGCTCTTGCCACCTGCATTTCTTTTTCCGCCCCGGCCTCTCCACCTGCCATAGCGTTACTAATATGCGCACCTTCCCCAGCCCTAGTTTCTATCTTTTCAGTATATTCTGGGAGTTTTTCTTTTGCAGACTCTTCTGATTTTTTCTTTCCAGGAGGCTCGGGTTCGGGAAATTCCCCTCTTTGCTTTAATATATCCGATATCCTAACCATTTTGTTTTCCTCCGTCTAGATTATGGGTTAAGCCAGCTTCGGGTTTCATATCTCTAATTACCTGAAAAGCAATGGCTTCATCTATAAAGTTAGCTTTATTACCTAGCCCGATGACTAAACATAGATCACAGATATTATTTATCTCTCGCGGTATTCCGCCTGAAGCATCATAGACAATCTCCACTGCCTTATCAGAAAAAAGCGGCTCTTTTCTGCCGGCAACGCGGCATCTGTATCTGATGTATTCGCCTGTTTCCATAAGGTCCAATGTCCCAAGATGATATTTTATAGCTAGCCTCTGTTTAAGTTGAGGGATTTTATCTATCTTATCCTTTAACTCTGGTTGTCCCACCAAAAGCAAGGTAAACAGAAACATCTCGTTTAATTGAAAATTTAAAAGCAGGCGTATTTCTTCAAAAGTGGACTCGTCTTTAATCGCTTGCGCTTCATCAATAATAATCACGCTATGTTTCTTATCGCTCATATTCCTATAAAGTATGTCGTTCAATTTATGCAATAATGTGAATTTTCTATCTTCTTTGGTTATCTCCTCTCCGAACTGATAAACTATCTCCGCCAGGAGATCTTTTTTGGGTATAGCAGGGTTTAGGATTAATGCCACTTTATAGTGGTCATCTTCATTTAATAACTTTGCCATCAATACTCTACTGAGCAAAGTCTTGCCTGAACCAAACTCTCCCGAAAGCATTGCCGCCCCCTTTTTTTCTCGGACAGCATAGAGAAGCCGCATAAGCGCCTCTTTATGTTTTGAGGAATAATACAAAAAACGAGGGTCAGGCGTATTTTCAAATGGCTTCTCTTTAAAACCCCAATAGTCTTTGTACATACTTTATCCCATATAATCTTAACAAATTTATAATTATTGTCAAGGCAAAACCTTGATTTGCAAGTAATTCAGGGACGGTTCTCGCTCTCATCGGAGATTGGATATATAGTTAACTATATATCCCACCCGACTTTAAGGGTTACCAGGATTGATTTAGCAATGAGTTTAATATCCAGCCAGAAACTTATATTATCTACATACCATAAGTCGTATTTAAATTTCTCTTCTCGCACAAGACTACGCGAGGAAAAAACTTGCGCTACACCTGTAAGTCCTGGCCGTATGCTTGCCCTTTTTTCAAAACCGGGAATATGAAAAATATCCCTGACACGCGAGGCATCTGTTAACTCCGTTTCCATTGGCCGTAATGCCCGCGGCCCCACAAAAGACATCTCTCCTTTTAAAATATTTATCAGTTGAGGAAGCTCATCCATTGCAGTTTTTCTCAAAATCCGGCCTATTTTTGTATCGCGAGAGTCATTCTTCTTGGCCTGCACAGGGCCCAAGTCTTTCTCCGCCTCAGGTATCATCGAACGAAATTTTATACCCTTAAAAATCTCACCATTTTTCCCACCCCTTTCCTGAAAATAAAATATTGATCCTTTATCCTCCAGCCAGATTGCCAAA
>JAUYDQ010000063.1 GCA_030691725.1 Candidatus Omnitrophota bacterium | reverse complement strand
GAATTACCGGATAATATGAAGCGTGCAATGGCTAAGGAAGCTGAGGCTGTCCGAGAGAAACGCTCGCGATTAGTTAAAGCTTCAGCAGAAGAGGAGGCGAGCAGGAAGTTTATGGAAGCTGCTAAAGTTATGTCCGAGTTTCCGAACGCTCTTATTTTAAGGCAACTGCAAACTTGGCAGGAAATCGGTGCGGAGCAAAATAGCTTGATTATACTTGTACCTACTGAATTTGCTAAAATTGTGAAAAGTTTACAGGATAGTAAATAAAACAACAGCGGAGCGCCTTAGAGTGGCGAAGGAAAGCCTCTCTCAATCAAGAATATTTTTAGCATTCTCTTGACAAAGCTAGATAAGGTGTTATAATAAATTAGCGACAAAAAGATTAGAAAATCTTAAGCCGTAAAGGAAGATAACTAACCTTTGCGGCTTTTTTATTCAGCGTTTCCGGTATTGCCGACTATTCAAGGAGAATAAGCAATGGGTATGAAAGTAAAGACTTCACACAAGGGCAGGAAGTGCAAATTCCCGCTCTGTAAGCAAATCCTGAGTATCTACAACCACGAGGCCTATTGTCATATTCATCTTGGCCAGGTTGACCTGATCCATAAACATAAAGGGGCATAATTACCATGACGCACAGGTTAGTTAATACGACTGGTTTTGCGCATGAGGTTAATCAATCGGCACAGGGCTTTTATGGGCTGGGTATTGCTCCAAAGATTCTTGATATTCTTGAACGCATAAAATTTAAGGTTCCGACGCCGATTCAGCTGAAGGCAATACCTCTGGCGATTGAAGGTAAAGATGTTATCGGTATCGCACAGACCGGAACAGGAAAAACGCATGCATTTGCTATTCCTATGGTGCAACGCCTTGCGCAAAGAAAAGGGATGGGGTTAGTCCTTGCGCCTACCCGGGAATTGGCTATTCAGATTGATGAGGCCTTCCAGGGAATCGCGCATTCGTTTGGGATGCGGACAGCCTGTCTTATCGGCGGCGCTCCGATGGGAGCGCAGATACAAGCGCTCCGTAAAAACCCCCGCGTGATAATTGCAACTCCGGGCAGGCTTCTTGACCACATGGGTCAGTGGAACGTCTTACCTAATGATATAGTAATGCTGGTGCTTGATGAAGCGGATCGCATGCTTGATATGGGGTTTGCTCCTCAAATAGACCGGATTTTGCGTTTTCTGCCAAAAGAAAGGCAAACTATGCTTTTTTCTGCGACTATCCCCAAAGAAATTATGGGGATTGCCGCTAAACATATGAGACTACCTGTTTGTGTGGAGATTGCTCCTTCGGGCACAACTCCCGAACTTGTCACCCATGAATTATTTATAGTCAAGAAAGAAGCAAAATCGCAGCTTCTTAGCAAATTGCTTGCGCAGTATCATGGGGCAGTCCTTTTGTTTTCCCGCACGAAGCATAATGCAACAAAGCTTGCACGGGCGATTCGCGATATGGGGCACAGGGCGGCCGAAATACATTCTAATCGTTCTCTCGGCCAGCGCCGTGAAGCGCTCGAAGGTTTTAAATCAGGTAAATATAAGGTACTCGTTGCCACTGATATTGCCGCAAGAGGGATTGATGTTATCGGAATTGAATTGGTTATTAATTACGATCTCCCCGAAGATGCCGAGAATTATGTGCACCGTATTGGCCGTACGGCGCGGGCAGGGTGTCGCGGGCATGCGATTTCTTTTGCAACGCCTGACCAAAGCCGCGATGTCCGGGATATCGAAAAACTTATCAGGGCTTCGTTACCTATTTCAAAGCATCCGCAGATTTCTTCGGAAGAATTTATAAAGTCTACGCATCAATCTTCAGACAAACAATCAAAATCTAGCTATAGGCAAAGGCATCATGGATATCATAAGTTTCGGTCTTCTCGCTCCAGTCATTAAACTCTCATAAGCATAATCCACAAATAAGTTAAATTCCTGCCCAAAGAAATTCAAAAATAGTTTGCAATAGTCCACTAAACGGAATAAAATATACAATGAATCGTTTTTCTCTGAACTAAGAATAAAGGAGATGTAAGATGAAAGTATTACTTATTTCTTCAAGTCCGCATAAAGAAAAGAGCAAGACCTTTTTTCTGGCTAAAGGAGTCTTGGGAGGCCTTTTAAAGGAGGGGTGTGATTGCGAAGCCATCCATTTAGACGATTTCAGGATATTCTTCTGTAAGCATTGCGAGGAATGTCATAAAAAGATTTTGCATTGTTCAGTGCTCGATGACGTGAATATAATTCTTAAGAAGATGCTTGAAGCTGACGGGATAATTTTGGCTTCACCTAACTACATAAACCAGGTTACAGCTTCAATGAAAGCGCTCTTTGACCGTTCCAGCCATTTCATCCACTGTAAGCGGCTTTTAGGTAAATATATTGCCGCAGTTGTCTCTTCGGGAAGCGGCCAGGACAAAGAGGTTTTAGATTATATAAGGTTTTACGCTCATACTTGCGGGGCTCAGTATTCCGGAGGCGTATCTTCTGCAGCGCATTTAGTTCAGGAGAAAACGGAGGAAGCGGCTAAATTTGGCAGAAAGCTCGCTTTGGATATCAAAGAAAAAAGGACATATCCTGACCAGATAGAACTTATCGAGAATGGTAAACAGCATTTCAGGGAAATAATCAAGCTAAGGAAAAACAAGTGGCAAGAAGAGTATCAGTATTGGCTGGATAAAGGTTGGTTAGGCAACCCTCGATAAATCAGGGGTTGTCTTTGTTTGTTATAAAAGGAGGATAATATGCAATTAGAAGATTTAAAGGGCAAATTAGTGCTTTTTAAGTTTTCCGAAGAAATAAGGCCGGATCTGCCTCTTTTTCAAATCTTTAAGGATGAACTATGGGCTGTCGTAACCGGAATCGATGATGTAGGAATCTGGATAGAGAATCCCGCATACGAACTGGGAGTCTGGTGGGATGAGAAAGGTGATTTGGTAGCGCCAAGTAAGCAGGTAAAAGAAAAAGTTAAAGCAAACATACTTATCTCCTGGCGTTATATAAAGGGAATTATGAGCGTTGAGGATGAGCGGTTCCAGAGAGTAAAAAGCGAGAAACTTCCCGGTTTTCACGTTTATAGATAGAAGACCGTAAACGCTTTACGCAGGAGCACACACAATTTATTTAATTTAAGTTGACAAATTGAAAAGCTATGGTATACTTACTCCCAGTAGTAAATAAGAGATTAGAAAGTCTAGGGCCGAAAGGTTTAGATATCTAACTTTTCGGTTTTTTTATTTCTGTCATTATTTACTATAATTTTTCCCGCTTATTGCTTTAAGTAAAGGCGGGATCCCGACCTGAATTTAATCACGAGTCGGGGAAAGGAAGGAGGTAGTAAATAATGGCAAAAGGTAAAGTAAAGTGGTTTTCAAGCCAAAAAGGTTATGGATTTATTACACCTGAGTCTGGCAACGATGTATTTGTGCATCATAGCGCAATTGAAGGCGATGGTTATAAGTCTTTAGAGGAGGGCCAAGAAGTTGAATTTGAAATTGAAAAAGGTCCCAAAGGCGAACAAGCTACTAAAGTAGTGAAGTTATAACCTTAAGAACAAACGACCCGGTTCTATTAAGGGAGCCGGGTTTGTTTTTTAAGCGAGGACATAACTTACGAACACAATGTGTGAGTAAGTTATATATCCGAGCTTATACTTGGCATCGGAGATGCCAAGTATTAATTCGCCCAAACAACTTACGTTCACTCAACGTTCCGTAAGTTGTGGGCTCATTAAAAGGAGGCTTTAAGATGCACACAGGTAAAATTAAGAAGTTGGTACGTGATAGAGGGTTTGGGTTTATCAGTGATACAGACGGCAGAGATATCTTCTTTCACCAATCCAGCGTTGTTGACGCAAAATTTGATGCTTTAAACGAAGACCAGGACGTAGAATTTGAAGTTGAAACATCACCGAAGGGCCCGCGCGCTATCAACGTATCTATTGCAAAGCCGCAACAATAACTTATCACTATGAACCCCGCCCTTCTTAAGAACTTAGTCATAAATGAGGAAAGAAGAGCGGGGTGAACCCCGTCCTTCCTAAAGTAAGGGTGGGGGTTATAGATTAGAAAGGAAGAGCGGGGTGAAGATAGTACTGATTGAACCGGCTGCGTCAGAGGCAAACGTGTATAGCAAATTACACATGCCTCTGTTAGGGCCGATATATCTGGGAACTATCCTTAAGAATAAGGGGCATAAGGTTGAGATTTATAATGAAGATATTCACAGGCCCGATTACTCTAAATTAAACGCAGATATAATCGGTATTTCAATCCTGACCTCAACTGCCAAGCGCGGATATGATATAGCTAAGAAATTCCCTAAAGAAAAAGTAATTATAGGAGGGGTTCACGCCAGCCTTCTGCCCGATGAAGCTTTACAATTTGCCAGGCAGGTAGTTGTCGGCGAGGCGGAAGAGGTTATCGCAGGTATTGTGGACGGCTCGATAAAAGACGCGATTGTTTACGGTGAGCCCATACAGAATCTGGATAACCTGCCGCATCCTGATTTTTCCCTGATTAAAGGAAATAGATTTTCTGGTTTGATTACGTCTGTCTCCACATCAAGAGGCTGTCCTTTTGACTGCACTTTCTGTTCCGTGACAAAGATGTTTGGCCGTGAATACCGTTTCCGTAGTGCTGAAAACGTGATAGAAGAATTGTTATCCAGGAGGAGAAGTTCATTCTTTTTTTGCGATGATAATTTTACTGCCAATCCTCAACGCACGCGCGCATTATTGGAGCTTATGATAAAACATAAGATCCGCAACTGGACCTGTCAGGTACGTTGTGATGCGGCAAAAGACGATGAACTTCTAAGCCTTATGGCCCGCGCTGGTTGTAACGTGGTCTGCGTTGGTTTTGAATCCATTAACCCCGAGACACTTCAGGCATACCAGAAGAGACAAAACGTCGATGATATAATAAATGCAATACGCTCTTTTCGAAAGAAAAGAATTAAAATTCATGGGATGTTTGTTCTGGGCAGCGATAACGATAACGAAAAGACCATATGGGATACTTTAAGATTTGCCATAAAGCAAAAGATAGATACTATCCAGATGATGATCCTTACTCCTGTGCCCGGGACGAAGTTTCACGAAGAGCTAAAGCAGCAAAAAAGGATTTTCACCCACGATTGGAATCTTTATGACGGCCAGCACGTTGTCTTTAACCCCAAATTATTATCCGCTAAACAGCTTCAGTTAAATGTAGCCAGGGCATACGCTAAATTTTATTCTCTTTCTAAGTTTTTTTCTCTGCTGGTAAGATTGCGTTTTAGAAACGCGATGTTTCGCTTTATAGGATATAGAATTGTCAGGGAATGGATAAGGCGTAACCATAGCATGCACTGGCTGCGCAGGGCCTACCTTTCATCTCCTTCCGTATCACAAAATAATACCTGATATCTAAGGAACTATATTTAAGGAATTCAGGGGTGTCT
>JAUYDQ010000028.1 GCA_030691725.1 Candidatus Omnitrophota bacterium | reverse complement strand
GGAAACTGTACCCTAAACAAGACACTTTCCGCTTTGGGTCGGAAAGCGTCTCTATATTTTTATGGCCTTTTGGCCGATATCCTTACGGTAATGCATCCCTGCAAAATGAATCTTCTCTACTGCGCGATAAGTATTTTTTATTGCTTCGCTTATGGTATTGCCTAATCCTGTAACGCCTAATACCCTTCCTCCATTGGTTACTATCTTTGGCTCTTGAGTTCGCGGGTTCGTGAGTTCTTTAGTTCCGGCGTGAAACACTACTACATCCCTCATCTTGGCTACATCTTCCAACCCAGAAATCTCCTTACCTTTTTCATAATTGCCTGGGTAACCACCGGAAGCACAAACTACGCTTACGCAGGCACGATTGTCCCAATCCATACCGCCTGTTTTTATAACTTTGCCTAATTTTTCATTGCTTGCAGCTAACATTGCTTCTAATAAATCTGATTTTAAACGGGGTAATATTGCCTGTGTCTCTGGATCACCAAAGCGGACATTAAATTCTAAAACTTTAGGACCCTCTTTGGTAATCATAATGCCAGCGTATAAAACACCTTTATAGTTCATTCCTTCTTTTACTAAACCGTCTATAGTGCGATAGATAATCTTCTCTAAAATCTCCTTGAATAGTTCTGAAGTGACCACTGGCGCAGGTGAATATGCGCCCATACCACCTGTATTACCGCCTTTATCACCATCAAATACCCTTTTATGGTCTTGACTGGAAGCTAAGGGTATGACATCTTTAGAATCAGTAAGCACAATTATCGACGCTTCCTCGCCTTCTAAACAATCCTCAATTATAATCCTGTTGCCCGAATCTCCAAAGATTTTCTCCTCCATTATTAATTTTACTGCTTGCTTTGCTTCATCAATTGTTCTAGCCACTATCACACCTTTGCCTTGCGCCAAGCCATCTGCCTTAACCACGCAAGGGGCACCTTTGAGCTCGATATATTTCTTTGCCTCATTAACATTATCGAAAATCTTAAAGTCTGCGCTAGGAATATTATATTTAGCCATTAATTCTTTGGCAAAAACCTTGCTCGCCTCTAATTGCGCTGCTTTCTTATTAGGGCCGAATATCCTTAATTTATAATTATTAAATTCATCAACAATGCCGGCAGACAACGGCGCCTCAGGCCCAACCACAGTTAAATCAATCTTTTCTCTTTTAGCAAATTCTAATAAAGCCGGTATATCTTCTGTTTCTATATCAATGCATTCTGCCTGTTTAGAAATACCGCCGTTACCCGGTGCACAAAAAATCTTATCTGCTAATTTCGACTGTGCAATTTTCCAGACTAAGGCGTGTTCCCGGCCGCCTGAACCAATCACTAAAACTCTCATCCTATCTCAACTTGTTTCTTACCCTTTATAACCTCACCGATTATCCAAGATTTAAGATTCATCTTGGAAAGTTTTGATATTATAGCTGTTGCGGATTTTGGCTCAACAATTAAAACCATACCTACTCCCATATTAAAGGTATGGTACATTTCTTTATCTGGGATGTTACCTTTGTCTTGGATTAATCGGAATATTCCGGGCACGACCCAGGAATTTTTATCAATGCGCACATTAACCTTAGCAGGTAAAATTCTAGCTATTTTATCATAAAAGGCACCACCAGTAATATGGGCAATACCTTTAATAGAAGAAGATAGAGAGTAGCGAGTAGAGAGTAGCGAGAGTACAGGTTTGACATAAATACGCGTAGGCTTAAGTAATTCATTCGACATTCTTTTTAATTCGTTCTGAGAAAAGACCTTTCTTACTAAAGAAAATCCATTGGAATGCAGGCCATTTGATTCTAAACCAATAACTACGTCGCCTGCTGCAATCCGAGAACCATCGATAATCTTTTTTCTCTCCACCACGCCTACGCAAAAACCTGCCACGTCATAATCGCCTTCATTATACATTCCCGGCATCTGGGCAGTCTCTCCGCCTATAAGAGAGCAACCTGCCTGGATACAGCCGTTATTTATGCCTTTAACTACGTCAAAAAGAACACCTGGTTTTAATTTGCCGCAGGCAATATAGTCTAAAAAGAATAAGGTTTCTGCCCCCACGCATAAGATATCATTCACGTTCATGGCCACAGCATCAATTCCTACCGTATCATGTTTATTGGCCAAAATCGCAATTTTTAATTTTGTACCCACGCCGTCAGAAGAGGATACCAAAACCGGATCTTTATATCTTTCTTTAGGGAATCTGAAAAAACTGCCGAAACCGCCGATATCTCTTAAGACCTCTTTCCTAAAAGATTTCCTTACTAAAGATTTTATCTCTTTCTTAAAGAGACTCGCCTTTTTAATATCCACGCCTGATTTTTTATAAGTCAGGTTTTTCATGGGTGCCTCTCGGTCCAGCAATATACGCATAATTTATCCTCAGGCAAACCTATAGCCTCGACCATATCGTCTAACTTCTGATACTTTAAGGTAGTTGCTCCGATATCGCGGCAAATCCATTCTACCATTTTTTTATGCTTTGGGGAGCTCTCATCTAAATAACCGCTGACATCTTTGATATCCTTTCCTTCTATTGCCTTTATTGCCCTGCGTGCAGCCAATTCATGGATACTGCGCGTGGAATAATTAAATTTACAGGGAAACATTAAAGGCGGACAGGCAATTCTTAAGTGGATTTCTTTAACTGCGCATTCTTTGAGTTTCTGGATGGTATAATTCTTCAGTTGCGTACCCCTGACAATAGAATCATCGCAGATGACAATGCGATTACCCTTAATGATCTCTAAAATAGGAATGAGTTTCATCCGGGCGATCAAGTCACGGGTTTCTTGCGAAGGCGGAGTGTAACTGCGGTCGAATCCCGGCGTGTATTTTACTAAAGGCCGGCGAAA
>JAUYDQ010000068.1 GCA_030691725.1 Candidatus Omnitrophota bacterium | reverse complement strand
GGAATCTCCTCTAACCTTCCAGACATCTCCCGCATGGCCTGTGCCCAGCGGCTGGTAGAATCTGCTAAAAGTAAAACAGCCAAACCCATCTGGCGATAATATTCAGCAATAGTCACTGCGGTGTAAACGCTAGATTCGCGCGCAGCTACAGGCATAGAGCTGGTATTACAAATAATAACCGTGCGGTCGCTTAAGGGTTTATTGGTCCTTGGGTCAATTATATCAGGAAATGTTTTAAGGGTTTCTACAACTTCTCCTGCGCGTTCACCGCAGGCAGCAATAATGACAATGTCCGATTCTGCATGCCGGCTGGTTAACTGGTGTAAGACAGTTTTACCTGAGCCAAAAGGCCCGGGAACGCAATAGGTCCCGCCTAATGCAACTGGAAAAAGAGAATCTATCAAACGCATCTTGGTAACTAACGGTTCTTGGGGTTTTAATTTTTCGGCGTAAGCTTTGATAGGAACTTTTACTGGCCATGTCTGCGCTAAGAATACCTCTATCTCTTTATTGAACTCATCCTTTAGCCTTGCAATCGGCTCCTTCAAATTATATTCGCCTTTACCTGCTACCCAAAGCACCTGCGATATGCCGCGCAGGCCAAAAGGAGCCATAATATAATGTTTAAATATTTTTTCCTGGACAAAACCAATTCTTTCTCCTGGCCGGATTTTATCTTGGGGCTTCACGAGGGGATTAAATCCCCATTTGCTTTCATCGGGGAGGGCTTCTATATAAACACCTCTTTGTAAAAAGAATCCGCACTTTTGCGCTAAAAGGGGAAGCGGATTTTGCAGCCCGTCGAATATCTGGCCCAAGAGACCAGGGCCGAGCTTAACCGAAAGGAGTTCTTCGGTAAATTCAACTTTATCCCCTACTTTTAATCCCGCAGTGCTTTCATAAACCTGCATTTCCGCGGATTTCTTGCGCACGCGGATTACTTCTGATTTAAGGCGTTCATCTTTATGGATAATATAGGCGACTTCGTTCTGAATGACAAATGTTTCAAACGCAACGCTGACCATGTTTGCGTGAATCCTTGTGATAACACCTGTTCTTTTTGCAGGCATATTTTCCCTCGTTAACGCTTAAGCGCTTCTTCAAGCAAAGCAGATTCCTCCGCGCTATTAATTCTTTCCCAGCGTTCTAAAATCGAAAGTTTATAAGCGTAAATAATCAGGAAGTCCAGATCAAAGTGATGCCCGAATGATAGGCTTTCTAAAAAATTCCAGCGTTCCATATCTAATATTTTTTCGCCTTCTAAGGGAGAAGGGTTCCTCTGCGCAGCCAAAGCAATATGATAAAATGAAAGGCCTGTATAGCCGTCTGGTCTTAGGTATTTAGTTGGGTCGATTTTTTTACGGGTTGCCCTTAATTTTACCAGTTCATTCCTTAACGTTACATTAAAGGAAAGCCAATCCCTTATTATCGGCCTTTCTTTGGCTATAGAGCCTTCTAAAGTAAGGTTTTCTAAAACCTCTGCATCTTTTTCCGGGATAGATTCCCGGCACTTCTGGAGGAATTTCTCAAAAGAAAAGGGCGGCTTTGCTGCAAAATGCAGCATCGGCAAACTTGCTATCAGATAATAATAAAGATTCGGCATATTGTTAACCCTGCAGGATCTCTTTTAGTTTGGGCTTAAGGACTGAGCCGATATATTCTGCCAGCGCCTTATCGCTAAAATCAAATTGTGATTTGCCGGAGTCAAAACTCATGATAAAACCTTTTTGTATGCTTTCCGAAGGACGTAAAACTATCTCTCTTTTCGTCTCTTGCTTAAGTTTAGCAATAAAGTTTCCTTCCAGTGCTTTTGCATCTTCGTTGCTGACATAGATGATTAACTCTTCTTTCGCATGTTCACAGCTACCTTTGACGATATTGTTTAAGATTTTAAATAGGCCTTCTACAGAAAGCGTGTCTTTTACTTCCTTTGCAATAAGCCTATCGAGCATGGAATTAATCTCCTGCCTTAAAACCAGCAGGAGATCGCGGCCCGCTTGGGTAAGCGCGACTTTTTCCTTCTCGTGCATTTTCGCAATCTCTTCTTTTGCATCATTCATCAACTTGTTAGCTTCTTTTTTTGCCTTTTCTAAAATCTCTTCTGCTTTCTGCTTTGCCTGGAGCTCTATTTCTTTTGCCTTTTCTTGCGCAGCGGCTATTCCTTCCTGATTTATTTTCTCGATTAGTGTTTTGATATCTTCTGCCATAATAATCTCCTGTTAAGCCTGCAACAAATTTTTCACTGCTTCCAATGGGTCTTTTGCCTCTAATATGGGCCTGCCTATTACGATAAAATTTGCTCCGGCTTTAATTGCCTCTTGCGGCGTAGCTGTCCTTTGCTGGTCATCCCTTCTAACTCTATGGAGCCGAATCCCCGGAGTCACAATAATAAAATTTCTGCCTAATTGTTTCCTTAAAATTTTTGCTTCCTGCGCAGAGCAAACCACGCCATCTAAACCGCATCTTTTAGCCATCTTGGCAAGATAGAGAACTTCTTGGTTAATCGTCCTTTGAATCCTTAAATCTTTTAAAAAGTGCGGACAGATACTGGTTAATATAGTTACCCCTAATACTTTTGTTTTAGTGCCCTTACAGGCGCAGGCAACCTCTTCAAGCGCAGTCGGCCCTGATAAAGTATGCACTGTAAACATAGCTACTTTATATTTTAATAATTCTTTTGTGGCATTTACCATAGTGTTGGGAATATCATTAAACTTTAAATCCAAAAAAACTCTTGCACCGATTTTGCGAATATCCTGAATAATCTGGGGGCCATAGGCAGTAAAGAGTTGAAGCCCTACCTTAAATATCCTTACCCTCGGATAAAACAAATTTACCCAGCGCATTGCCTG
Organism: Candidatus Omnitrophota bacterium; assembly: GCA_030691725.1. GTDB lineage: Bacteria > Omnitrophota > Gorgyraeia > Gygaellales > Profunditerraquicolaceae > UBA1562. The sequence goes on along the minus strand of JAUYDQ010000068.1, from coordinate 202 downwards.
TTTATAATTATCTACATCTAAGGCAACGATTAATTCTGTTTTGCGTTTCATATTTTAAGACTACTGATAAGAGTTTGTATATTTTTTATCTTATTCTTGAGTAGATATTTTTTTAGGCCCTCAATAATCTCTATGCTTACCTTAGGATTAATAAAATTAGCTGTGCCAATACTTACAGCAGTTGCTCCGGCAATAATAAATT
>JAUYDQ010000097.1 GCA_030691725.1 Candidatus Omnitrophota bacterium | reverse complement strand
GGATTACGCACGACAAAGAGTAATTTTATAGGGTCTTTTATCTTAAATTGCACAATCCAGCGCACATCAAGTATGTTTAAGTCCCCGGTAAGCATAAGAGGCTCCTCAAGGTCCGTTCCATAAGAACGCACTGCTCTTGATTCTCTATCCAAACTCCTTGTCCCGAATTCTTCCTTAAAAATCTTCTCTACCTTAATAGGGGTTGCCCTATCGATACCAAAGGGAGCCTTGACATGCAGGCCGGGCGAGCTTAAACCGATATATTTACCGAACCTCTGGATTACGCCTACCTCATCCGGGCCTATCGAATAGATCACGCCTTTTAGCCCCATAATGATAATCAGGCCTAATGCTATCCAAAGAATATACTTACCGGAACTAAAAAACTTCTTTTTGCCAATATCGATTATTTCTTCCGGTGTAGGAATATTTTGCCATTCCATAGCTTCTGCCTCCTTTCAAATTTTTATGTTACACAAAAATAAAAGCCGCCATCTGAACAGAGTAAGATGGCGGCCCGACCATCCCAAAATCCTCCAGAGAATTGTCTCTGGACCCAAAGCAATCCTAATTCAGAATTGCTTTCATTAGTAGGAAATATTATAACTTATTTTCTTTAGAAAAACAATAGTTTTTGTGTTAAAATAATTCTATGGAGAAAATTAGTTTATCACATAGGCTGTCTCCAAAATTATTAATCACACCTAAGCTGAAGCAAGCGCTCTATATTCTGCAATTGCCCTATAATTCTTTGGAAGGATACCTTAAAGAACAGATAGCAGAAAATCCGCTTCTGCAATCAATGAGTAAGGAGAATCTAGAAGGTGAAATTAAAAAAATATTGAGCTCAAATAACGCCTCTTATCTTAAAAACCAAACTTACTCTGGTAGCGAAATTGATAACAGCATGCAGTTTTCACAAAAAGAGCCTCCACAAACTCAAAATCTACAAGACTATCTACTCCAACAGCTAAGAATGACCTTTCTAAATGAAAATGAGTTACTAATTGCGGAAGAACTCATCAACCACATAGATAGCAACGGGTATCTTCGAGTATCCCTAGAGCAATTTAGTAAAGAACGTGATCTTCCCTTAGAAAAAATAGAGGCTGTTCTAAGGGCTATACAATCCCTTGAACCTTCTGGGATCGGTGCTAGAAATCTACAGGAATGCCTACTTATTCAACTTAAAAATGATGAGCAAGAGCAGTCTTTAGCGTATAAAATTGTTCAATCGCATTTTAAAGAACTGACTAAAAAGGCATATCAAATAATCGCTAAAAAATTAGATGTTAGCATAGCAGAAGTCAAAAGTGCTATTGAAAAAATAAAATCTCTTAACCCTCGACCAGGCACAACTATTTCTCAAGAGGAAAACAATGTAACCATAATTCCGGATGTATTCGTTAAAGTATATAGCAATAAGCTCCGACTTATGTTCAATGATGACAATTTGCCACAGCTAAAGGTTAATCCTTTCTACAAAAAACTTTTGAAGTCTTCTGCCGCCTCAGAAGAAACTACACGATTTATTAAAGAAAGGTTAAAAAGTGCTTTGTGGTTAATAGAAGCTGTAAAGCAAAGACAGAATAATATGATAAAAGTAATAAAAGCTATTGCCGAAATACAGAAACAGGCCATGCGAAAAGATTTGTCTTACCTTAAGCCTTTAGGGCTGAAAGATATCGCTCATAAAACCGGGCTTCATCTTTCAACGGTAGCTAGGATAGCCTCTAACAAATATATTGCTACACCTCAAGGGACACTACGAATAAAGGATTTATTTAGTCCGAAATTAACTCTAAACAAGGGAGGCTCGATATCGCGAAAAAATGTTCTTTCTCGAATAAAAAATATCGTCTGCATCGATAAACAAAAACCTCTTTTTGATCAGGCAATTGCAGATATACTCCGAAAAAATGGTATAAATATATCGCGCCGAACAGTCACAAAATACAGAAACTTATTAAAAATACCTCCTGTCTTCCTACGATAGCTATACTATTTTTTACTTTTTGTTGGCACAGAAGAACTTCTATCTTCCACTATGATAGACTTTGCAATATTTGTGCCCTTCTTAGCCTCATATGTTACTGTAACGTAATCTCCGCTTTTAATATCGGCCATCTTAAGAGTCTTTTTCGCTTTTGAAATCACGGTGTTTTTATCAATAGTTATAACTAAGGGATTCCCGTAACTGGCTGAAACAGTGATAGTCGAATTTGACCAATTATAACCGGTTACTCTTCCGGTAATTTTTAGGATTTCCTGAGTTGTTTTAGTGGCAGCTGTTTTCTTTGCTGCTGGTCTTTTTTCCATTGAAAACGCCTGATTACTAAAAATTGCTACCGCAACAAGAACCAAAACAAGAGTAATCTTTTTCATTTTTTATGCCCCTCCTTTTTTTATTGTGGCTTTTCCCTGATCCTAATATTATCTTTATTTTGTTCTCTCGCCTCCTTTTAGAGTCTATCTTATTATTTCCTCTTTCACCTTGCTCACTTTTGACGGCAGAATAACTATCTCAACCCTCCTATTTTTCTGCTTACCCTCTTTCGTATCATTGCTTGCAACCGGCCGATATTCTCCGTAACCGTTAGCGGAAAGCCTCTGCGGCTTAACCTTACATTCGTCGATCAGTTGATGCAGCACTGCCAATGCCCGGCCAGAGGAGAGTTCCCAATTTGATTTCCAGCCGGAATGTTTAATGGGTTCATTATCGGTATACCCTTCGATAGCAACATGAGAATTAGGAACATTTTGATTTAAAACTTGGGCAACTTTTTGTAAAGTCTCTTTACCGTCAGAACGCACTATGTCTTTACCTGAATCAAAGAAAACCTCAGATAAAAAGGTAATAACCAACCCTCTTTCCGTCATCTGCAATTTTGCTTTGTATTCACCGATTTCCTTCTTCAGTGCTTCCTCAAGCTCAAGCTTAGCCTTCTCAAGATCCGAAAGCTCTCTGTCTTTGTCCTCTATGATACGCTGGGCTTCCTTGGCTTTTTCTTTCTTAAGCTGCTCCAGCCTATATCTTAGGTTCGTATTTTCCTGCTCCAGCTCATCTGCCCTGCGTGCCTTTTGAATATAGGTACATCCGGATAATGCGAACATTGCCAAAAACAGGAAAATTGTCATTCTGGTTTTCATTACAACCCTCCCTCTTCTTACAATTGTTCAAAGTAAGCATAGACAGGCGATGCGACTTTAGCGATAAATTCCTTGGAAGGAACGCTGTTTGAATTTGCGTGCTTGGTCAATACGCAAATCAAAAAAACTCCTTTACAGGTAAACACTATCCCTACGTCATGGCAAACGCTGCGCTCAAGGCCGGTCTTGTGAGCAACCGTAACATCGACCGGTAAATACTTAGGGATGCGGTCATTAACGCGCTGCAACTTCAATAACTTTAGGCATTTTTCGGAAACATCCTTATTTACAAGGCTTCTTCGGTAAATCTGCTCCAATATAGAAGCCATATCTTCGGCAGTAGTATAGTTCTCAATACCTTTGTCTCTTGAATAAAAATCAGCTACCTTGCGGGTAAGATTGGTATTTTTTAGACCGAAGGCCTTGAATGAATTATTCAGATAATCAATGCCTACCATATTGGTGAGGATATTTGTGGCGGTGTTATCGCTGTCATAAATCATAAGCCCGATTAATTCTTCTACGGTAAAAGTAGTTCCGGGATGTGCGTCTTTTAATATTCCGGAACCGGAAAGTTTATCGCTTGATTTAAGCGCAACATTACGCTCAAGCTTTAACCTACCTTCCTCGGCAGCAAGGAAACAGGCAGACATAATAGGAATCTTTGCCAGGCTGGCGGAAGGAAATAAATTATCCTTGTTAAAACTCAGCTCCCAATTCTTACTCAGATCTTTAATCACAATTCCTGCTTCGCCTTTAAAATTTCGGATTTCTTTTTCCAAAGTTACTCGAAGCAACTTCCAAGCAGTTATTCTTCTTTCAAGTAAAATTTGCCTTGCGCGCTCTTCCTGAATATTCTTGTATTTTGTATAACCAAAATAAGCTCCTATACTAATAATAGGTATTATCACCAGAAATAATACGAGTATAAAAAACCTTTTCTTCATATTAATCAAAAACGGTTGTTTGTTATCTTGTTAAATAATCATTTAACTTTTCAACTGTCCTTTTGCCTACCACTCCATCGGCTTTAAGGCCGTTGGCTTTCTGAAAGGATTTTATCGCATCTTTAGTTTTAGACCCGATTTTCCCATCAACGGGACCATTATAAAAACCGGCATTCTTTAAGGCCCTCTGAATCTGTTTTGGTGAGAGCGAACCTGCGCTACTTTCTCTTGTACTGCGAGATAAAGAACCAGTGCCTTGAGTTTGCGCCAATTCATTCTCTAGGCTACTTACTTCTTGGTTTTTCCTCTGAAGCTCAGCCTCGAGATAACTAATTCTCTTCTGTAACTGTTGCGTTTGAGTATCATGTCCTTTTCTTGTTGTAGCACAACCTGCTAAACTTATAACTAGAAAAACTACCAAAAGCATCCTTAGCATTTGTCCTCCTTCCTAGTCTTTTAAATATTTGTTTAGTTCCTCCCATGTTTTCGGACCCACAATCCCATCGGGATTAAAGCCTTTTGATTTCTGAAATGCCTTTATTGCTCTTTCGGTTTGCGGCCCAATCTTACCCTCTACCTCGCCTTTGTAGAAACCTGCTTTTTTTAAGGCTGTCTGTATCTTTTTTACTCTATCCTTAGATTTTAAACGGTAACTTAAAACTTCATCCTGAACTTTAATCTTTTTAGCCATATCTTGCTTATCTGTATCTAAATCTTGTTCTTTTATAATCGTGGGCGTGCTCCAATCTAAAGATAAACCAACTTCTGACTCTTTCTCTGGAGAAGTTTTTACTATTTCCTTTTCCTTATTCAATGCCAGCTGTGTATCTGAATCTATCTTACCAGTAGGCCTTAGACCCTTTGCCTTTTGAAATTTCCTTATCGCTGCCCTTGTCTGGCCACCCATAACTCCATCCATCGGGCCTGGCTCAAAACCAGCTTCTTTTAAAATTCCCTGAATTTCTTCAACTCGAGAATTATAACCAGAAACGGTTCCTATTATCTGCCCCTCTTTCAATTCGCTCTTCTGGCGATGAAACAAATTGTTCATATAGTTTCGCGCCGGCGTAAAGAACATAATAATTACAAGTAACGCAAGCAATATATAGCCCAATGTCTTAAGCATAGCTTAGTAAATTTTCTTAAATTCAACCCCTTCAAAATAATACTTTAAAATATCTTTGTAATTCCTGCCTTGCTTTGCCATGCCATAGGCACCCGACTGACACATACCCACGCCGTGGCCCCAGCCGCCACCGTAAAAAATAAATGTTTTTGGTTTTTTATCCGGGCCGTATTGAATTTCCACTTTAAACATGCTACTTCGTAAATTCCCCAGCACCTGACGGATGTTAAGTTCTTTTTCTAGAATTTGTGAGGCCTTGGTGCCGACTACTTTTATGGCACTTATATGTCCTGAAGGCTGCCGTTTAAGGACAATAATTTTGGTTATCTCCCCAAAATCGGCTATTTTATTTAATAACTCAATTAATTCTTGGGCGCTATAAATCCTTACCCACCTGAAATTGCTACTGTTAGATTCTCCTGATAAGCTACAAAGAATTCCTTTAGGCGGCTCTTGCAGCCAGCCTTCCATTTCAAAAGGAGAAAGCGGAAAGATTAAATTTACGTCATTAAAAGAATCGATTTGGGCAGCAAGATAGGGGATATCTTGGGCATTGCCAAAGACATTACTCTGCGTATGGCCGCCGCAGTTACTTGAATAAAGCGCATCTACGGGCTTACCTTTATACAACATAACTTCGCCCCTTGTTTCATCAACTGCCTCATTGGTACGCTGCGTTTCTTGTTCTACACCCTTATAGGACTGGCAATGAACCTCGGCGCAAAAATCAAATCCCTCATCTTTATGCCTGCCCACCTTTTTAAAAGCCTCTGAGCGGGCAGCGACTGCCTGCGCCTTAAGCGCCTCTTTCGGCCAATTCGCAGGCATTTCAGCAGGAACCACGCCGTATAAATATTCCTCCAAGTTAAGAATATTTACTACGTTGATACCGCTCGTAACTTCTATCGTACCTCGATATGATCTATCCTCCTGATTTGACCAAAAATTATTCATTCCCGACTGCACATTAAATATAGTTATGGCACCTTGCGGATTTGAAGGATTGATTAAAATTGCCTCGTCAACTACTATGGTATCAACGTTTTGCTTTTCGGATATGACAAGTCTTCCATCGCTGTTCTTTACAACAAGGTAATTCTTATTAGCTGAACCATTCAGCACATCCAACTTCCCGTCTCTCGTTTTAGCTACAAAATGGGTCGAACATTTAAATTCAAGCGAATTCTGGCTCTGAACTATACCGACCCGCACAGTTATGACATTCTTGATTTTTGGGAAAGGTTTTACCAAAACCGACTTTTCCTTACGCAGCAATGCTTTCTCTTTCTTCTCCTTTTCAAAAAATGCCTTACCTAACTTTAGGCTGATTTCCTTTAGTCTTTGTGCCACCAATTTATCTTGCGGAACAATTAAGCTTAGCCTTTGGTAACGCCTATACGCCTCCTCAAGGTTACCTAGTTGAAAGAATATCTCCCCTAACATCTTTTGGATACCCACAATACTGGCATCAATAAAACTCGCTGCCTTATATTCATCCAGCGCTTCGGAAAGCCTGTTATTGTGATAATAAAGGTCCGCCAGCGAAAGACGCGCAATGAAGTTATTTTTATCCAAAGAAATAGCCTGGTTAAAATACTGCTGTGCAGTGTTATCGTCACCCGCCTCCTCATTGCATAAGCCAAGAGTAATAAAAGTATCCGCATCCTTAGGCTTCAACTCCAATACCTTATTCATCACTACAATCGCCTGCTCTGTCTGACCGTTTAAATAATAAAGCCGCCCCAGTAATGACAGAACACGCACATCATTGGCAAATTTACCGCGTGTCTTCTTCAATACGTATATCGCTCGAGGATAATCGCTCAAGTCTTTAAAAATAGCGGCTAAGTTAAGATACCCAACAATTTCACCCTCATCGGCTAATTGCTTATATCCTTTAATGGCCTTGGAAAATTCCCCTTTATTATAGAGGACGGCAAGTCGAGAAAAATTTTGCTCTTCTGTTATCGAAGCGGTTCCATCCGCTTTTCCTGTAAAACAAATACCCAATAGCGTCATAGCGACAACCAAGATAAAAAAATTATTTTTTAATTTCACGCCTCTTACCAAGCAGTTGGCCAATTTTTTGCTTGAGATTATTCACATCAAAAGGCTTAGCGATAAAATCATCCGCCCCGAATCTCTTTAGTTCCTTTCCGCTGAACGAATTGGTGTAAACCGACATAGCAATAATAGGTACTGAAGGAAATCTCTTTTTGATTTTACGCAATATATTTAATCCGAGCTCTTTGGGGATGCTGATGTTTATAATTACCAAATCGGGTTCTTTATCTTCAAGGATATCCTTAATGGCATATAGGCTATAGGCAGAAATAACTTGATAATCTTCTTTTTCAAGAATCACCTTCAGTCCGTTTGCCAAGTTGATTTCCTGCTCAATGATAAGGATAGCTTTTTCTCGTTTCATATAAACGCTGCCTTTATTCAACCGGAATTATTATTTTCTTTCCGGGCTTGAGTTTATTGGGATCTTTAATGGCATCTTTATTCAGCTCATAAAGATATTTCCAGCGGTGGGCTTTCCCGAGCTGTTCCTGCGCAATTTTAGAGAGCGTATCTCCCTTTTGAATAATGTATTCTCTCGTTTCAACTTTTATCGTGCTCTCTATTTTCTTTTCTTCTTCTACAAGAAACTTTCCCTCTTCAATTTTCTTTGCCTCGGGGATTTCGATTCCTGGTTCTCCCGGATAAAGAAGCATTACTTCCTCAACCTCAGCGATGACAAATTGTGCGTTTCTGTCTTTCTGCATACCTACAAGATCGGTAAGGGGCGCAACAGCATCGAGTTTTCCCCTGCTAATAATACGTATCCTCTCCTCATTGATACCGTTTTCAAGCATAAACTTCTTAACGGAATCCCCACGGTGCCTGCCGAGCCTGTCGTTATATGCCTCTGAGCCTCTTCTATCGCAGTTGCCGGTAACCAGAATGCTGGTCTCGGGATTACGCTTTAACGTTCCTACTGCACCAGAAAGAATCTTACGGGCGTCGTCTCTCAAGACGGCACTGTCATAATCAAAATAGAGTTTAACGTTCCTGATAATTTTCTTGATAAGCAGGGAAGGACGCAGTTCTTTTGGCTTCGGAGGCGGCAGTTCTTCCTCTTTGTAATCAAAGATAATTTTATATACATACACATACCCGCGGTTTCCCCACGGCCTTTTCTGACCCGACTCTGTAGGCCACCACCAATAACCACCGCGCTCGGGATCCTTTACAGGACCGGGTTTGGCATCCGTAGGCCACCACTCAAACTGCTTCTGCAGCGCATTGAGCTCCTGTTTTCTTTTTTCTTCCTTGGTTAAGTTATCCAGCGCGTAGGATGAACTGAGATTCGAGAATAACAACCCTCCAATTGCTAGGCATACTAAATACTTTCTTTTACGCATTTGTAACCTCTTTGGTTAATAACCTTCTACTCTTTATATATGCGAAAATCGTGCCAAAGCTGCTTAAAGAAAAAATATTTTTAACCTATTGTGATTATAGAGGTTACAAATGGGGTATTATTCTTAATAAATGTCAGACAAGTAGGTTTTGTAAAGATTTTTTACAGCGTGGAAAGAAAATTACAGAAGAATCAAGACTCTTGAAGGGAAATTACCTTACGCAGGCCAAATTTATCAATTTTGTCTTTTAAGGTGGGACGGCTTATGCCTAATATCTTTACGGCTTCACTTTGGTTACCGTTTACCTGCTTGAGGGTTTCTAAAATCAGCGTTCGCTCAACTTCTTCGATAACATCCTTATATAAACCGCTACTTCTGCTTGCAAGTCCTTTTTTCACTAAGCCCGCCAATAATTCTTGCAGGTGGGCAACCTGCCCCTTTTGCTTCTCAGGAGTCTTTTCTTGAAGCAAAATATTTTCAGAAAGCAGCACGTTTCCTTTTGCAAAAAGAAGTGCTTTCTTGATTACATTCTCCAATTCCCTGACATTGCCCGGCCAATCATACTGTTCTAATATTGCTAAAGCCTCAGGCGACATCTTGGCAAATTCTTTCTTGAGTTCCTTGTTGTATTTGTTGAGAAAATATTCGACTAACTGCGGAATATCATCCTTGCGCTCCCTTAACGGAGGAAGTTTTACGGTAACTACGTTGAGCCGATAATAAAGATCTTCCCGGAATTTGCCTTCCTTAATAAGGGTTTCAAGATTTTTATTGGTAGCGGTAATCAGGCGCACGTCAACTGTAATTGTTTTATTGCCTCCCAGCCTTTCAAATGACTTATCCTCCAGGACACGCAGAATCTTTGTCTGAATGGAAACCGGCATATCTCCGATTTCATCCAGGAATATCGTGCCCCCGTTGCACTGTTCAAGCTTACCGATTCTTCGCTCACGTGCATCGGTAAAAGCGCCTTTCTCGTAGCCAAAAAGCTCGCTCTCAAGAAGAGTTTCCGGAATGGCTGCTGAGTTAATCACAAGAAACGGCTTATTTTTCCTGTTTGAGTGGCTGTAAATTGCCCGAGCGATTAATTCTTTACCGGTGCCGCTTTCCCCTCTTAAAAAAACCGTGACATCGCTTGAAGCAACCTGGCCTATTGTTTTATAAATCTCCTGCATAGGAGAAGAAAAACCGATAATTCTTTCGCCGTCAGCTTGTTCATTGGTATCAAAACTAACCTCAGTCTTCATTATCCTGGAAGCGGCAAGCGCTTTTTCAATCAACTCCTTCATCTTGAGAACCTCAAAAGGCTTAAGCACATAATCAAAGGCTCCCTTCTGCATTGCCTCGATTGCCGTTTCGGTAGTGCCGTATGCAGTCATAATGATAATCGGCATCTTTGAGTCTATCTCTTTAAAACGAGAAAATGCCTCTAAACCGCTTATTCCGGGCATGCGAATATCCATAATCAGAAGATCAAAAGCATCCTTTTGCGCGCAAGATAATCCTTCCTCTGCATTGCCTGCGGCAACTATAGTATGGCCTTCCTGACTAAACACCTTCTTGAATGACGAAAGCACATTTTTTTCGTCATCCACTATGAGTATCTTACCCATTACTGCCACCTCTTCTATTTTTTTATTATACCACAGGTATTCTTAAAGTAACTGTCGTTCCTTTTCCACTTTGACTGTCTATATCAAGGCTGCCTTTATGCATTTTAACTATTCTGGAGGCGATAAATAACCCTAAGCCGGTACCTTCGGCTTTGGTCGTGAAAAATGGTTCAGTTATCTTATTTTTTATCTCCGGGGTTATCCCTGTTCCCGTATCGCGAATATTAATTTCTAAAACCTTGTTTGATTTTTTATCCTCGTTTTTTGCGGCATCTATTTTCAGGGTCCCTCCGTTTGGCATGGCTTCAATAGCATTAAGCATAATATTCAAAAATACCTGTCGCATTTGCTCTTTATCTATTTTGAGTTCCAACGGAAAGTCATGAAGCTGCTTCTGTATTGCTATATTCTGGGAGCGCGCTTTTGGCGCTATGAGATTAACGGTTGCTTCAAGTATTCTTACTATATCTGCTGATTGCAGATTAAGCTCAGGAGGACGCGCAAAATCAAGAAAATTATTAACCATTCCCTCCATCCGGCCTATCTCTTCGTTAATCACATTAAGGTCATCTGAAGCAAGGGAATCTTTGCTTAACACTTCATGCAATGAATACAGCCTCATTTTTATAGATGTCAGGGGATTCCTGATTTCATGAGCAATATTAGCAGACAGCTGACCCAATGAGGCTAATTTTGCAGCGCGTACTAATTGTTCATTTATTTTGCGGGAGATAAAGAATCCTGTCATTGAGCCGAGTAGAAGCGTAATAACAATCGTAGACCAAATCAGAGACGTCATTCTAACGACATTCCCCTGAGACGTTACTTCTGCCTTAGCAATAAGCGCTTCATTTGCCAAAATCAAATCCTCGCATTTCTGATACAAGGCGTCGATGGTGGTTCTCATATCATTAAGCAAAATATTCTTTGCCTCGAGAATGTTTCCGGACTGGTATAACCGAATGGCTTTATTCCTCTGCCTATCGTAAGTCTTATATAACACAGATACATCCTGCAATATCTTTTTTTCATGGTCAGTTAAGGCCACGTCTTGGGCTTTTTTAAACCAAAAATCAAAATCTTTTTTTCTATCTTCGAGTATCTTAAGCCATGAGGAACTCCCATCAAGAAAGTAACTTGCCACCATTCCTTTTTGGTTCAATAAAGCCAGTTCCAATTCTTCTGCCGCTTTAAGGCTTGAAACATTTTCCTTCATAATGGCGCGGGAGACTCTTTGAACATCTTTAGTCGTAATAAATGCAAGCACCCCTAAGATAATTAGTAGAACGGCCATTACCAATAAACCCAGAGTTATTCTGTGGCTAAAAGAGAATTTCATATTTGGTTTCAAATAAAAAGCGCCACCCCGCATTCAGATGCAAGATGGCGGCCCGACCATCAAGATTATTTTAACCTCCGGAAATTCTTTCATATTCCCGGACCCGGAAAACATTGTTTCTTCACTCCTAATTGATAGTTATTTTAGAACATTGGGCTGAAAAAGCAAGACTTTTCGGTGGTTAATCATTAAATCATCCACGGATCGCGCGCCTACCAAACAGTCTGATTAAAATTTAGGAGGTATTCTCGCTCAGGACGGGCAGTAATATTCGACAAGGGGACGGCCTCTCCATTTACAGGTATTGGGAAATTTGAGAAGCATCTCCTCACCGATATGCGGCGAGGGAAAACCTCTCTAGTTTCGCTCATTTACCTAAAAACAAATTCTGTTATTGTTTGCGTTTAATCGCCGAAACTAACTGACCTGAAACTGAGAGAGGTTTTGGCTTATTTTGTCACTTGTTGGGATTATTTTGCAGGTATTTCGTACGCATACGGCGGGAATGCAGAAGTGCGAGTGATCAGCAATAAATTTAATGCCCTAACCATTTGACACATCGACACATAAAAAATGCCTCGATCCTTTGGTAGAATCGAGGCAACTATTCTCTCTATTCAATAATTGAGAGTATGATTACTGGGGTCCCTCTCGGATTTCATGAGGGGAAACCTCTCTAATTTCACTAGAGCAATTATGTACGCAATATCTGACTATACACCAAAAATATTCTTGATTGAGAGAGGCTTTCCCTCGTCACTCTGAGGCGCTCCGCTGTTGTTTTATTTACTATCCTGTAAACTTTTTACAATTTTAGCAAATTCAGTAGGTACAAGTATAATCAAGCTATTTTGCTCCGCACCGATTTCCTGCCAAGTTTGCAGTTGCCTTAAAATAAGAGCGTTCGGAAACTCGGACATAACTTTAGCGGCTTCCATAAACTTCCTGCTCGCCTCCTCTTCTGCTGAAGCTTTAACTAATCGCGAGCGTTTCTCTCGGACAGCCTC
>JAUYDQ010000083.1 GCA_030691725.1 Candidatus Omnitrophota bacterium | reverse complement strand
GGTAGTAATCTCGCCGCCCACAATCAAAAGTCCCATGGTCACATATGTTTCGCAGGCAACCCGGCCATACAGATCCTGCCTGAGCACATCATCAAGTACAGCATCGGATATCTGGTCGCATACCTTATCCGGATGCCCCTCCCCCACTGACTCAGAAGTAAAAAAATGCTTACGCGCTGCCATAAAACCTCCTTTAATGAGCACTTGACTTATGGAGCACAAAAGTGCGACATAAGTCAATCTTCTTTGAATAACTACCTTGCTTGTGCGAATTAAATACTTGACATTTTCCATTCTCAAAATGCTTGAAAAAAATGTCAAGTATCAAATTCAGCCTGCAGACTTATGCTCGTTATTACTCCATAAGTCTGGGCTTCATTTGGAATCTCTGTTTTGCTTCTTGGTAAAACTTATGGTCTCCGATATCGTACCAGAACCCATCAAACACAAACCCATAAACGGGGACTTTTTTCCTTAACCAATCAATATAGAAACCTGTAGCGTCGTGTTTGTCTGTATTAATATTTAAATATTCTTTAATTAATCTTAGCTTCCCTTTGGGAAAATAATAAAGGCACATCGCGATTAAGGTCGATTCGGGATTTTCTGGTTTTTCCTTAAAATCAATGAGTTTAAATTTTGCGCCCAGTTTAATTACGCCGTATTTTTTTGCCTGGCGTATATCCTTTATATTATAAGCTCCTATTACGGGACTGGGATTACCCTTAACAAAAGATAAAAATTCCTTTAAATCGCCGTTGAATAGATTATCTCCTCCTATGACCAAAAGGTCGTCTTTGAGGCGTTTCTTATTGATTACGAAATTCATATCGCCGATTGCACCGCGTCTATCGCTATGGCTTTTTGTTAAATCATCTACTAAGCTGATGTGTTTTTTGGTTTGCAGGTGACTTCGCCATTTTTTAAACTGGGGTATAAATTTGCTATTTGTCACTACAAGAATCTCATCTATATCATCTAAAGCTTCAAGTTTATCTACGATATAATTAATTATGGGCCTTTTGCCCACCTTAAGTAGCGGTTTAGGATATTCTTTAGTTAAAGGATATAATCGCGTGGCATAACCAGCCGCTAAAATCAGTGCCTTCATTTACCCTCTGATAATCTTTTCTTTAAATAATGAACCCTATCCACAGGTGTAGGATCAATTCCATAAAGTATCGCCAGATAAAATGAGATGAAATCACCTATATATATTAAGGAAAAGATTCTGCTTAATAGATTTTCACCCCGAGACCAGATTTCTAAAACGGAAACGCCTTCATCCTTAAGAATATCAGCCGTTATATCCATCCTCTTTGCTACGCGCCGATGCATATTCTTATCTCTAAGCATTAGCACTACAAAATTATTAAATAATTTTTTAGGGTTCTGCCAGCCTACAATCTCATTATGATTCATTTCGGGAAATACATGGGTTGAAGCTAGGCTTTTAGAATTCTCGTTAAGCTGGCCTCTTAATCGCGTTACCGCCACATCAAAATGTATGGAACCGGAATAAATAATCGCGAACTTATTAAATAGCTTATCGGCGATATATTTAGCAATATTATCTTTTTGACCTATTGCGGCATTAAGATTTTTATTCTTTAGTTCCCCCAAAACTTCAATTGTCTCTATTATATATGGCGCTATGTCTTTAATCATACCCAACTTATTTAATACGGCCAGGGGTATAATACTCAAATATCCCAAGGCGCACCTTGGCGGTAAACCCCTGGGTATTTCAATAAATGGCAGTTTATCATTCTTCGCGTATTCTTTTAATGCCCCGTCTGATGAAATAAGAATTAATTGTGCGCCTTTCTGTCTCGCCTGTTGATAGGCGCTTAATGTCTCTTCGGTGTTACCAGAATAGCTCAAGATAAATACAAGTGTGGAATTATCTACATAAGCAGGTAATTCATATTCTCGGCACACATTAATGGGGATTTTGCTTTCAAAATATAGATATGACCTCACTAAGTCTGCACCGATAGCTGAACCGCCTAACCCCGCAAAAACTATTTTTGTAAAATCCTTCTTTTCGAATAGCGAGCAGTTGACTTTGGCAATATCATAAGCCTGTTTACATTGTAAAGGAAAATCCAACAACAGATTTAACATATTGGATTTATCAAGCTTTTTTATATTTGCCAAGCTCAAGAATCTTTTCATTCTAAAATCTTTCTTAATTTAACCTGACTGAACTCCTTTACTTCTTTTCCGGTAGATAATTTCAGTGCCTCTTTAGCAATGCTCTGCGCCTCGCTTAGCTTAATCGAGCGAATTATATACTTTACTTCAGGAATAACCAGCGGCGGTATACTGAACTCATCCAATCCTAAACCTAAAAGTACCAGTACAAAAGCAGGTTCGCCAGCCATTTCTCCGCACATCCCTACCCAAATACCCGCATTATGAGCCGCCTCAATTACATTCTTAATCAACCGCAAAACCGCAGGATGCGCAGGCTCATATAGATAAGCCACCTTTTCATTGGTACGGTCAACTGCCAGAGAATACTGAATCAGATCATTGGTACCTATACTGAAAAAATCTACTTCGGTGGCTAAGAGATCTGCAGTCACGGCTGCAGAAGGAACTTCAATCATTGCGCCTACTTCAATATCATTATCAAAGGGCATGCCTTTATCCTTTAATTCTTTTTTTGCCTCTTCCAGTATCTTTTTTGCCTGTTGCAATTCTTCGATACCGGAGATCATCGGATACATAAGTTTTAACTTTCCATGTACTGATGCGCGTAATATCGCCCTGAGCTGCACTTTAAATATATCGGGCCGGGCGAGACAAAATCTAATTGCGCGCCAGCCTAAGAAAGGTTGCATATCTTTCGGCATTTCAAGTTGGGAGAGAAATTTATCTCCGCCCAAATCCAGCGTACGGATAATTACCGGAAGCGGGCTCATCTCCTCGGCAACATACTTATAGGCCTGATAATGCTCTTCTTCCGACGGTAAGTCTCTTCTATTCATATAGAAAAACTCTGTGCGGTAAAGCCCGATGCCTCCCCCACCATGAAGTTTTACGGAAGGAACCTCCTCGGGTAACTCTATATTGGCGACTATCTCCACTGCTTTACCGTCAAGAGTAACTGCCGGCAGGTCCTTTACTGACAAAAATCCTTCCGTTATTCCTTTGAGTTTCAGTTCTTCTTGCTGATATGCTCGTAGAGTCTCTTCGTCAGGATTTATAATTATAACCCCCGTGCCGCCATCGACTATCAATATATCGCCTGACTTAATCTTTGTGGTTGCCTCCTCTACGCCTACAACCGCGGGTATTTCCAGGGATTTAGCCATAATTGCTGTGTGAGAAGTCTTGCCTCCGATGTCCGTAATAAATGCACAGACGTTCTGCTTATGCATTGCGGCGGTATCAGACGGCGAAAGGTCATGCGCCACTACCACTACTCTTTCTTTTAAATCCTCAAATTCCTTTCGTTCTCGACCCAAAAGATTATGCAATATCCTCTTGCCTACATCATTTACATCTACGGCGCGTTCTTTTAAATACTCATCTTCAATTTTAGAAAAGACATTAATATATTTCTT
>JAUYDQ010000122.1 GCA_030691725.1 Candidatus Omnitrophota bacterium | reverse complement strand
TTCTTTAGACCAATAATTTTTCTGGGCCAGATTCAAGAATTGTGTATTTTGCGTTCGATAATCCGGATGGCTATGATAAAACTCTAAAAATTTCCGGGTCATATAATTTTTGTACTCATCATTTTGCCATTGTTTTTTTGCTCTTTGACTTAACATGTGCCTCATTTTCGGCGAAGCCATAATTTTTCTGATCTTTTCTCGAAATTCTTTTGTTTGATGAGCTTTTTTGGATTTTTCTTTTATCTCTTTGCTATGCAGCGTCTTTTCAAGGATAGTTGTGTGATATAAAAAATGCTCCCTTTTATCCATTCGTACTAAATTATCCGGATTATTATTTAATTTGTTAAAATCTTTATGATGAACTGTATTACCATGTTCTTTCAAATAAACGCTTTTTTCTAAATTATGCCTATCGGATAATAGGTGGGTAAAAATCCACTTGTTCGACTTTAAATCAAAAACCATTTCATATCCTTCGATGCTAATCCGGCCTCCAATTTTGGAATATTGCCGATAAAGCGGCATTAAGGAATTATCCGGGATTAAATCTTTTGCCATTTTATAACTACCAACCTTTAACATAAACTTATGATCGGGAGTACAAATAATTTCTTCATTGTTATCCAACACGACCTTAATAACTTCGGCTGATTTTTTTGTTATTCTTGGATTCTTTATTTCTCCGGTACTGATTTCACCGTCGCTGCCAATAGTATAACAATAATTTTTTTTGCCAACTTTTTCTTCGTTTATCAATTCTTTAAAGGTGATAGTCCGCCCGTCGGTTAAAGCCACTTTGGTGTCCCCAAAAAAACATCCGCCGGCGCTATCTCCCTCCACAATATATAATTCGCATAAAGCAGGGTCTCTCTCCGAGCAATCAGCTAATTTGCCTGGTAACCCTGCGCCTTCGAGAGCGCCTTTTCTGCGCGTCAATTCTCGCGCCTTGCGCGCTGCTTCACGCGCACGCGAAGCAACAATCACCTTGTCGACAATTTTATTGGCGACCGAAGGATTCTCTTCGTAGTAGGCAGCCAAGGCGTCTAAGCTCGCTGAAGCAACCAAACCTTCTACTTCGGAATTGCCCAATTTGGTTTTAGTCTGGCCTTCGAATTGAGGATCAGGCACCTTGACGCTTACCACCGCAGTTAAACCCTCGCGCACATCTTCTCCGGTAATTCCGATTTCATCGCCTTTGATTAAATTCTTGCTCTTGGCATATTGATTTATGGCGCGGGTAAACGCGGATTTAAAGCCGGATAGATGCGTGCCTCCCTCTATCGTATTAATATTATTTGCGAAAGAAAACAGGGTTTCTGCATAGCCGTCATTATATTGCAGCGCTACCTCAATAATAATGTCATCCTGAGACTTCTGGAAATAAATCACTTTATTGTGCAGAGGGTTCTTATTTTTGTTAAGGTATTCTACAAACGAGATGACCCCGCCGGCAAATTCAAAAACCGATTCTTTGTCTGTGCGTTCATCAACGAGTTTTATCTTCAAGCCCTTATTCAGAAATGCCAGCTCTCTTAAACGTTGGGAGAGTATGTCATAGGAAAAATCTATCTTGCTAAAGATTGTTTTATCGGGCTTAAAGGTTACTTTTGTACCTGTGCTTGTACTTTTACCTATAACAGTAAGCTTGGAGACGGTCTTTCCGCGCTCATAGCGCTGGTGGTAAATCTTACCGTCTCTTTTAACTTCTACTTCCAGCCAATCAGACAAGGCATTGACCACGCTTACGCCCACTCCGTGCAACCCGCCAGAAACTTTATATACCCTGTGGTCAAATTTTCCTCCGGCATGTAAGGTCGTAAGAGCTACTTCTACTGCCGGCTTCTTTTCTGTCTTATGCATGTCAACGGGGATACCGCGGCCATTGTCTGTGATACTGACGCTATTATCAGAGTGGACAACTGTCTCAATGTAATTGCAATAACCCACCAGGCTTTCGTCCACGCTGTTGTCCACCACTTCGTAAACCAAATGGTGCAACCCGCGGACTGATGTATCGCCTATATACATTGCTGGCCTGAGCCTGACTGCTTCAACGCCCTCCAGAACCTGGATAGTGGTGGCATCGTAGGCTTTATCTTTGGCCGGCTCTTGTGCCTTTGGCACGCTGCCTGTCTTTTCTGGTTTTAATGTTTTCTTTTTCTCAACCTTCTTTTTCATTGAGTTTCTCCGATATAAAAACGGATGTCTTTTATGGTTGGGGGTTTCTTGCCCAATTTGGCAAGTAGCTGGGGTTTTTGTAAGTTCAGCTGATAGAGCCAGCTAGATGAATCGACTGATATGCCCAGGATGCCCTTACGTAAATACCGAAATTTTACATGCCCTAGTTCTTTTTTGGGTAAGATCCGTTTTAACAAAAGCTCTGGCCCATCCTGAGCGCGCTTTTTGGTCTTTAGCCCGCGTATAACATCCGTGACTATGTCTTTTATTGTTTCCATTTTAAATGAGCACATAACTTACGAACGCGCCAAAGTGTGAGTAAGTTATAAGTGCGAATTGAACCCTTGACATTTTGAAGTAATTATTTAGAAGCACAATGTCAAGGGTAAGTTCGGCCTTATAAGTTATGCCGCTTAGCTAATTATATAGCAAGCTCCATAACTTATGGCCTCACCTAATTTAATCTCATGGGTAAGACAATATAAACATACCCGCCAATGCGTATAACTCCGGGCTTTTCGGTATCCGTTAACTCAAACTCTATCTTTTCTTCTTTAAGATTTTTTAGGACGTCTATTAAATAATTCGGATTAAAACCGATGGCGATCTCTTTGCCCTGGTATTCTATAGTTACCTCTTCCCGAGACTCGCCGATATCGGGAGTGGACTTAGAAACCACTAATTTATTTTTAAATACCTCCAGTTTTACTGCCTGGTAATCAGGCGTGGAAAGCAACGCCGCCCTTCTTACAGCCAATAAAAACTGCTCCCGCTGAATATTTATTTTATTCTCCGACGCAGGCGGAATTACCTGTTGATAATCCGGGAATTCTCCTTCGATTAAACGCGAAATAATCACCGCGCTTCCCAAGTCAAAGAGTACCTGATTATTGCTTAACAGCATGGATAATTCACCTTCTTCTTGAAGGTTGCGATTTAATTCCTGGATTGTTTTTAGGGGCACGATAATCTGTAAGTCTTGCTCGGTGTTCTGTTTTAATTTTCTCTCTATAAACGCCAACCGCTTACCGTCCGTGGCTACAAAGGTAAGGTTATTTTGATTAATTTTAAATAGAATGCCGTTTAATATATACCTTGTTTCATCGAGCGATACCGCAAAAGAGGTAAGGCACAACATTTCTTTTAGGGTGGCTTGCTCTAATTTAATTACTCCCCCTTCTTTAAATTCGGGCAATTTGGGAAAATCCTCGTAAGGTAACCCCATAATTTTGAATTGGCAGGATTTTGTTTCAATAATGATTAGGTTGTTTTTTTTGGTATTGATGCTTACGCTATCATCGGGTAATTCTTTTATAATATCCCCAAATCGTTTGGCAGGTATGGTTATCGTGCCTGGTTCTTGGGTATCCACAGGTATTACACAGACTATCCCGATATCTAAATCAGTTGCGGTTAATTTAAGTTTGCCTTGTTGTGCTTCAAGTAGTATATTCGACAATATGGGTAATGTGGCTCTGGTAGAAATTATGTTTTGTACTTTTTGTATCCCACTCAATAAAATATTTTTTGCCACTTCTATTTTCATTAGTCGCCTCCCTTATTATTACTTACTTAGATATATTAATATAATATTAGGAGTAGTAAAGAGATTGATTTCTGTTAAAATCTTTTTAATCCCCATATAATCAGAACAATTACATTAAATATATCTTTGTGATAACCCCATAACAACCCTTGGATTTATTGTTGAATGACTTGAATAACTCTCTCAACCCTTTCTTTTAATGTTTCGTCTTGTTTTAAATCTTCCTTAATCTTATTATATGAGTGCAATACTGTAGTATGATCCTTACCCCCAAAAAAGGTTCCTATTTCCGGTAGGGATAAATCAGTCAACTCCCTGCTTAAATACATTGCTATCTGTCTAGGGCGCACTATATTTTTATTACGGCGTTTCATTTTTATTTCCTGTAACGATACCCCAAATTCTTCGACAACACAACGTTGTATAAAATCAACCGTTATGAGCTTGCGGGGTTCCCTTAAAAGATCCTTTAAGACCCCTTTGGTTAACTCCAAGGTTATGGGTTTCTCTTCCAGTAAGGAATAGGCGATGGTGCGTATAAGGGCACCCTCTAATTCCCTAACATTAGTTTTGATAAGTTGTGCAATAAAAAATATGACATCATCGGGAACTAATACGGGCTCCCGCTCTATCTTCTTTTTTAGTATGGCCGCGCGTGTTTCAAGGTCAGGAGGCTGTATATCTGTAGTCAGCCCCCAACCGAACCGCGAAACAAGCCGGTCTTGTAAGTTCGCTATTTCTTTGGGTGGCCGGTCAGAAGAGATGATAATCTGTTTGTGCGCATCGTATAATGTATTGAAAGTATGAAAGAACTCTTCCTGCGTCGACTCTTTACCCGCGATGAAATGTATATCATCAATCACTAACACATCTGTATTTCTATATTTCTGTCTGAACATGGGAGTTGAGTGGTGTTGTATGGCATCAATGAGTTCATTGGTGAATCTTTCTGAGGTCATATAACAGATTTTTAAATTGCCTCCCAGTTTGTTGTTGGCGTGGTAGCATATTGCCTGCATAAGATGCGTTTTGCCCAAGCCCACTCCGCCATAGATAAATAAAGGGTTGTAGGTCTTGGCAGGAGATTCCGCTACAGCTAAAGAATAAGCATGGGCATGACGGTTAGAGGAACCGACCACAAAATTTTCAAATGTATAGCGCGGGTTGAGGCCAGAGGTATCTTTGAATTCCTTAGGTTTAGCCGGCAATTGTTGGACTCCAGGACCGGTGTAGTCGGCTTTGATTTGAGAGTCCGTTTCTAAATTAACCTGAACCTCTTGTTTAG
>JAUYDQ010000118.1 GCA_030691725.1 Candidatus Omnitrophota bacterium | reverse complement strand
TCCGTTCTTAGCAATGCCTTAATTATATCGTGAGAAAGAAAACTCATTTTTTTAACCTGTTAGTTAATTCGTGCAAGCCTTCTTTAGTAATGATTAATTTATTTGCTGCCAAAACCTCGTATGTGTGGGCATCTTGCGCCCGATCGACAGTTAAAAATTCTATATTACGTAAAGCCAATTTTAAATTTTTATCTACTTTGTCTAATAATAGCAGCGCTGTCACGGTTTTTGCTTTCGAACCCTTTTTACCTTTAAGGGGGTTTATTTTTAAATTAGAGAATATTTGAACAGCTTCCTTTGTTTTTGGCTTCTCTATCTTAAAGCTATCCAGTACGATAAAGTTATTTTCGTTTATTTTGGCGTTTAGGCTGGATTTTAATGCCAGCTTTTTAATTTTTATTGGTATTGAATAAGAAAAATCTCTGGGATGAGGCCCAAATATAACGCCACCGTGCCGCCATAAAGGTGAACGTATAGAGCCGACCCTGGCGCGGCCAGTTCCTTTTTGCTTCCAGGGTTTACGGCCGCCTCCCGAAACCTCTCCCATAGTCTTTGTTGATGCCAATCCTTTTCTCTGGCCTGCCCTATAGGCAAGCACTGCCTGGTATATAGCATCAGCATTGACTCTACCGTCAAAAATACCTTGGTCAAGTTTAAGAGAATCTATTTCTTTGCCCTCTGTATTATATATAGGTAAGGTGATTGCTTCCATTTTACTTCTTTTTCTTTGCTTTCTTAATTACCAGATAATTATTTTTATATCCAGGCACAGCGCCTTTTACTAATAACAGATTGTTTTGTGCATCTACTTTTACTACTTCCAGATTTTGCACTGTTACCCTGCACGCTCCCATGTGGCCAGGCATATGGTGCCCTTTCCAAACTCTCCCCGGCGTGGTGCTTGAACCCAAAGAACCGACGCGGCGATGTGACGTTGAACCGCGTGTCCGGGGTCCGCCTTTCCAATTCCAGCGTTTCATTCCTCCCTGAAAACCTTTGCCTAAGGAAGTGCCTGTTATATCTACAAAATCGCCTGTTTTAAATAAGTCTACCTTCACTTCCTCGCCGACTTTATATTCCTTCCCGGATTCTTTCAAAACTTCTTTAATTATTTTATGGGGCGCGATATTCAGTTTAGCAAAATATTTAGCGATTGGTTTTTTCAGGCGTTTTTCGGCAACAGGCCCAAATCCTAACTGGATATGCTTATCTTTTACAGCTAATATAGGACACGGTCCTGCCTCAATAGCCGTAACCGGCACCATTTTTTTGCTGTCCACAGCAAATACTTGAGTCATTCCAATTTTTTTACCTAAAATTCCTGTCATTCTATTTGTTAATTGGTTAATTGGTTAATTAGTTAATTGGCCTACTTACCAATTAACCACTCACCAATTAACTATTTTATTTCCACATCTACGCCTGCAGGCAGATTTAATTTCCTTAACGCGTCAATCGTCTTAGAGGTAGGTTCGAATATATCGATAAGGCGCTTGTGTGTAGCTAGTTCAAATTGTTCGCGTGATTTCTTATCGATTACCGGAGAGCGCAATACCGTATAAATCTCCCTTTTTGTAGGCAGTGGTACAGGGCCGGAAATCTTTGCCCCGGTGCTTTTTACGGTCTCCACAATTTCTTCTACCGCCTGATCTAAGAGACGATGGTCGTAAGCTTTAAGTTTTATGCGTATCTTCTGCGTACTCATACTAGTATAAATCTCCTACTTCTACTCGCAGGCTAATCCGGGATGATGTTTAGGCAATGATTTCAGTAACCACGCCTGCGCCTACTGTGCGTCCGCCCTCACGGATAGCAAAACGCGATTCCTTTTCCATGGCAATAGGTATAATCAGCTCTATTTCCAAGTTCACATTATCGCCGGGCATAACCATTTCTACGCCCTGAGGAAGTTTTACGCTTCCCGTAACATCAGTGGTGCGAAAATAGAACTGCGGCCTATAACCAGCAAAGAACGGAGTATGCCTTCCGCCTTCTTCTTTAGATAATATGTAAACTTGGCCATTAAACTTTGTATGCGGAGTGATGGATTTAGGTGCAGCTATAACCATACCGCGCTCAATGTCGTCCTTTTCCACACCGCGTAAGAGGAGCCCCACGTTATCGCCTGCCTGTCCTTCATCCAAAACCTTCCTGAACATTTCTATGCCTGTAACTACTGTCTTTCTTACCTCTGGCCTTAAACCCACCAATTCTACTTCGTCATTTAACTTAACTTTTCCTCGCTCGATTCTTCCTGTGCCGACGGTTCCTCTACCTTCAATGGTAAAAACGTCTTCCACGGCCATAAGGAGCGGTTTATCTAACTCCCTTACAGGAATAGGTATAAACTCATCCACAGCTTTCATTAAGTCCAGGATAGGCTTGCAATCTGGGCTGTTAGGATCTCCTTTTGCCTGTATGCATTTTAGCGCACTTCCTTTTATAACAGGAGTCTTATCTCCGGGAAAACCATACTTGGTGAGCAATTCTCTTACCTCCATTTCTACCAGATCAACGAGTTCCTTGTCTTGAACTACGTCTATTTTGTTTAGAAACACTACCATTGCCGGAACGTTTACCTGTTTTGCCAGAAGTATATGCTCCCGAGTTTGAGGCATCGGGCCATCTACTGCGGAAACTACCAATATTGCACCGTCCATTTGTGCGGCTCCGGTGATCATGTTCTTGATATAGTCAGCATGACCTGGGCAGTCTATGTGAGCATAGTGACGATTATCGGTCTCATACTCCACGTGCGCTACAGAAATAGTCAATATTTTACTCTCGTCTCTTACAGCCCCGCCCTTGGCTATATCAGCGTATTCTCTGGCTTGAGCCTTTCCCAATTTGGCCAACACATATGTAATAGCAGAGGTTAAAAGCGTCTTACCGTGGTCTATGTGGCCAATAGTTCCAATGTTGACGTGTGGCTTTGTCCTCACAAATTTTTCTTTAGCCATTTTACTATACCTCCTTAATGAGCCCACAACTTACGGAACAACAGTGAACGTAAGTTGTTTGGGCGAATTAACCCCACACCCAGTTACTGCGTAGAGACACTCTACGGTATCTGGGTGTGGGATAAGTTCGGACAGATAACTTATGTCGCGTAAATTATATTTAATATATAGCTCCATAAGTTATGTCCTCACTTAAAAACTTTTTCTTAAACCTAAGGATGTAAAACCTACGACAATCTTTTCTGCTATATGTGAAGGCACCTCAGCGTAAAATGAGGGCTCCATTGTATAGGATGCGCGGCCTTGAGTTAAAGAACGCGATACAGTAGCATAATTAAATATTTCTGCTAAAGGCACATATGTCCTGATTGCGCGCACATTTGCCCGTACGGCAAGCGAAGTTATCTTTGCCCGCCGAGAATTTAAATCGCCGATTACCTGGCCCATATACTCCTCCGGCACTGCAATCTCCATATCCATAATCGGTTCTAATAAAATCGGGTTTGCTTTCTTAAGGCCGTCATTAAAGGCGATAGCTGCTGCCATTTGAAAAGCCAGTTCTGAAGAATCTACTTCGTGAAAAGAGCCGTCTATTAATATCACCTTTACATCTGTAACTGGATAGCCTGCTAATACTCCGCTTTTTGCCGCACCCATAATACCCTGTTTTACTGAAGGTATAAATTCGCGGGGAATAGCGCCGCTTTTTATTTTATTCTCAAAGGTTACGCCGCTACCCGGCATTTCTTGAGAAGACATTTCTATCACTACATGTCCGTATTGGCCGTGTCCGCCTGATTGTTGAATAAATTTACCCGTGGAAACAACTTTTTTAGTGATAGTCTCTCGATAGGCAACCTGTGGCATACCCACCTGTGCCTCTACATTAAATTCCCGTAATATCCGGTCAATGATTATCTCTAAATGCAACTGGCCCATGCCCGAAATGATGGTCTGGCCGGTTTCATGATTATAATTTACGCGGAAAGAAGGGTCCTCATCTTCCAACTTATGTAAAGCTGTACCTAATTTTTCCTGATCCTGTTTGGTTTTTGGTTCGATTGCCTGCTGGATTACCGGCTCAGGAAACCGCATTGCCTCGATTAATATAGGGTTGGATTCATCGCAAAGCGTATCGCCTGTCATAGTATCTTTTAGGCCTACGGCTACAGCAATATCACCCGTAGAAATACTATCAATAATCTCCTGACGGTTAGCATGCATCTTCAATAGTTTTGTAACACGCTCTCTGATCCTGTGCGACGCGTTATGTACATAAGAGCCGGTATTTAAAGTTCCCGAATATACTCTCAGATAATTAATCCTTCCCACATAAGGGTCTACAACCACCTTAAAACATAAGGCACAGAATGGCGCATCATCAGAAGTTAGAATTTCTTCGTATTCGCCTGTCTCCGGTTCTATACCTTTTATAGGCGGCAGATCAATGGGTGAGGGCAAATAATCGCAAACAGCATCAAGAAGCAGCTGTATGCCTTTATTACGCAGAGATGCACCGCATAAAACCGGAACAAATTTATTTTGTAAAACTGTTTTTCTTATTGTTTCTTTTATTTGAGTTACGGATATTCCCTTACCATGCACAAAATTGTCCATTATAGTTTCATCTACTTCAGCCAATTTCTCCAACAACACATTACGATGCCTATCAACTTCGCCTAAAAGATCGGCGGGTACATCCAAAGTATCGAATTCTTTTCCCAAATCGTCTTTGTATAAGATTAACTTCTTTTCTATTAAATCAATTATGCCTTTAAGATTATCATCTTGAATAAAGGGTAATTGTATCGCCGCGGCGTTTGCTCCTAATTTTTTATGTATCTGCTTAATAACATCGAAGAAATCACTGCCGGTTCTATCTAATTTATTTACAAAGGCCATCCTTGGCACATTATAACGGTCAGCCTGGCGCCATACCGTCTCTGATTGCGGCTCAACCCCTCCTACGCCGCAAAAAACAACTACTGCCCCATCCAGAATCTTTAAAGACCTTTCTACTTCTACAGTAAAATCTACGTGGCCTGGCGTATCAATGATATTAATCTGGAAATCATTCCAGCTGCAAGTAGTACAAGCAGCGGTTATAGTGATACCTCTTTCCTGTTCTTGAATCATCCAATCCATCGTGGCAGTGCCTTCATCTACCTCGCCAATCTTGTAAGTTTTACCTGTATAGTAAAGCATGCGTTCGGTAGTCGTGGTCTTGCCTGCATCGATATGGGCGATAATACCTATGTTTCTGATTTTTTCTAAAGGGATATTTCTCATTTGTTACCATCTAAAATGTGCAAAGGCCTTATTAGCTTCAGCCATCTTATGCGTATCGTCCCGTTTCTTTATAGCTGTGCCTTCGCCTTTATAAGCAGCCATGATTTCATCAGCAAGCTTATCCTTCATTGATTTGCCTTTTTTTGACTTGGCAAAATCCCTTATCCAGCGCAGGGCAATCGATGTACCGCGTTCCTGTTTCACTTCAATCGGCACCTGATAAGTTGCCCCACCGACTCTCCGGGGTTTTACCTCCAGGCGCGGCCTGGCATTATCCAGAGCCTTATGAAAAACTTTTAAAACATCCTCTTCATTAGCCTGTTTTTTTATTACTTCAAATGAGCCATAAACCATCTTTTCAGCCAGAGACTTCTTTCCTTCTACCATGACCATATTAATAAATTTCGCAACTGTCTCGCTGTTAAATTTCGGGTCGGAGATTACTTTTTTTTCCTGGACTCTTCTTCTTCTCATCTATCCTCGCTTAGCGCTCTCTTGCTATTAACGATTAACCAATAGCTATTTTGGCCTCTTGGCCCCATATTTTGAACGGGATTTTTTACGCTGATTCACTCCTGCTGTATCCAGGGTGCCTCTGACAATATGATACCTGACCCCGGGAAGATCTTTAACCCGCCCGCCCCTGACTAAAACAATAGAATGCTCCTGCAAATTATGCCCTTCGCCGGGGATATAAGCAGTTACTTCAATACCTGTGGTAAGCCTTACCCTGGCAATTTTTCGCAGCGCGGAATTCGGTTTCTTTGGCGTCATCGTACGCACCTGCAAACAAACGCCTCTTCTTTGGGGACAGGCCTTTAATGCCGGAGATTTAGACTTTTTCTTCTTGGGGATTCTCCCTATTCTAATAAGCTGCGAAATCGTCGGCATCTTTTATCCCTCTTTTCCTTCCTCTTTGCCTTTTGCGTTCTTTATTAATTCGATGTCGCGATGATCACGGAAACCTGTCCCTGCCGGGATTAGATGCCCGACGATAACATTCTCCTTTAAGCCGAAAAGTTCGTCGTGTTTTCCGGAAGTAGCCGCCTCAGTCAAAACACGGGTTGTCTCCTGGAAGCTGGCTGCTGAAATAAAACTTTCAGTAGTAAGAGAGGCCTTGGTGATACCTAACAATAATGGAGTGGCTTGTGCCGGCTTTCCGCCCTTTTTAATTACCCGGGAGTTTTCTTTCTGAAACTTCCATTTATCAACCTGTTGAGTAGCTAAAAATTCAGTATCGCCCGGATCTTCAATGCGTACTTTCTTGAGCATCTGTTTGATAATTAACTCAATATGCTTATCATTAATGCGCACTCCCTGAACCCGGTAAACTTCCTGCACCTCATTAACTAAATGCTCCTGAAGGTATTTGTCGCCGCAAACTCTTAAAAGGTCCTGCAAGACTATAGGGCCGTCTGTTAACTGCTGTCCGGCAGTTACCTTATCGTTTTTATAAACATTGGGGTGCTTTCCGTGGGGAATCGCATATTCTCTCTGCATGCCGGTCGGAGATTTTACGATAATTACGCGCTGGCCTTTTTTAGT
>JAUYDQ010000037.1 GCA_030691725.1 Candidatus Omnitrophota bacterium | reverse complement strand
TAATTGTAAGCAATCCTCCCTATATCTCTACCGCAGAGATTGATGTATTGCAGCCTGAGATAAAATATGAACCGTATACGGCTTTAGACGGCGGTAAGGATGGTTTAGATTTTTATCGCCGTATAATTGACAAAGCGCCTTCTTATTTAAAAAAAGGCGGTTTTTTAATCATGGAGATGGGATTTAATCAAAAAGGCGCTATAAAAAATATTTTTCAAAAGTCCGGATATTTTGAGATAATAGAGTTCGTTAAGGATTATAATAATATAGACAGAATCGTTATAGCAAAAAAGCGAGAGAGGGAATGGATAAACTAGTTATTGAAGGCGGAATTAGATTAAGGGGTGAGGTGACGGTCTCCGGTTCTAAGAATGCGGTGTTGCCTATACTTGCTGCAACTTTGTTGACGGATGAGCCCTGTGTTATTAAAAATGTACCGAACTTACGCGATACTAACACGATGTTAAAGATTTTACGTTCTTTAGGCAAGAATGCCGAGTTTGATAAAGGCATTGTCACTGTTAGTTCCACCAGACACGCAGGCTTCATTGCTGATTATAAACTGGTTTCGACCATGCGCGCGTCTTTTTGCGTTTTAGGCCCTATCCTTGCTAAACTCAAAAAAGCCAAGGTTTCTTTACCGGGTGGCTGTATTATTGGCGTGCGTCCGGTAGATTTGCACCTCAAAGGGATTAAATCATTGGGTGCAGATATTACTATTGAATCAGGTTATGTCTACGCAAAAGCAAGCCAGCTCAAAGGTAATCAGGTATACTTAGGGGGTGTTTATGGTTCATCAGTTTTAGCTACTGACAATGTAATGATGGCAGCTACTTTAGCGAAAGGTAAGACCGTAATTGAATCTGCGGCTTGTGAACCGGAGGTAGCGGATTTAGCAGAGTTTTTGATTAAGATGGGTGCTAAGATAAAAGGCCACGGCACACCCCTTATAGAGATAGAAGGAGTAAGGCAATTAAGCGGCGCTGAACATACAATAATTCCTGATAGGATAGAGGCAGGCACATTGATGGTTGCGTCACTAATTACCAAAGGAGATATCGTCATAAAGAATGTTTTTTCTGGGCATCTTGGCGCCTTAATTGATAAATTAAAAGAAGCAGGCGCCTCTATAATTAAAACTAATTCTTCGGTTCGTGTGCGACTTAAAGGCAGGCTCAAGGCCATAAATGTTACTACCTTGCCTTATCCGGGTTTTCCTACAGATATGCAGGCACAGATCATGAGCCTGATGAGTATTACACCGGGCATAAGCGTAATTACCGAGAAGATTTATCCGGACAGATTTATGCATGTAGCTGAACTTAATCGTATGGGCGCGCATATCCAGAGGGAGGGCCCGCATGCTATAGTTGAGGGCATAAAACAATTATCCGGGGCGCCGGTCATGGCCTCAGATTTACGTGCATCGGCATGTTTGGTATTAGCCGGATTAGTAGCTCGCGGGAGGACGTCAGTATCAAGGATCTATCATCTCGAGCGAGGATATGAGAATATGGAAGGGAAATTACAAGGAATGGGTGCAAAAATCTGGAGAGAGAAAGAATAAGTTTAGTAACTAGTAAATCAGTAACTGGTAATTAGTAATATAAATAAAAATCGTCAAAGTTTTTTTAAAATTACTAGTTACTCGTTACTAGCTTACTAGTTACTGGAAGGAACGGATATTAAATATGATACTAATGATTGATAATTATGATTCCTTTACCTATAATCTCGTCCAATACTTAGGGGCACTGGGTGGGAATATTAAGGTATTTAGAAACGATAAGATAACCATAAATAAGATCAAGAAGCTAAGGCCAGAAAGAATTGTTATTTCACCAGGACCTGGCAGGCCGGAAGACGCAGGTATTTCCTGCGATGTAATCAGAGAATTTGCAGGTAAGATTCCCATATTAGGTGTGTGTTTGGGGCATCAATGTTTAGGTTTCGTATACGCAGGGCGTATTATAGGTGCAAAAAAACTTATGCACGGGAAGACCTCTATTATTTATCATAATCAAAAGACCATATTTCGCGGTATACCCAACCCATTTGAGGCTACTCGTTATCATTCTTTGTTGGTAGAAAAAAAGACTTTGCCTGAATGTTTAGAGATAATTGCATGGACCAAGGAAAATGAAATTATGGGTTTAAAGCATAAAAACCATCCTCTCTGGGGAGTACAGTTTCATCCCGAATCTATCTTAACTAAGGTAGGAAAAGATATCCTCGCCAACTTTCTATGGTATAGGAAAGTATAAAACACTTTCCTAACCACTGAAAATAACATTGGAGTTATCGCGAAGCGATTTTCTTGAATATATGATACAGGAAGCAATAAAAATATTGTCAAATGGAGAAAATTTAACCGCTTCTCAGATGGAAACGGTTATGGAAGAGATTATGAGCGGTAAAGTTGATACGCCTCAGATCATCTCTTTTTTAATGAATTTGGATAGAAAAGGCGAAACAGTGGAAGAGATTACTGCTGCAGCATCTGTTATGCGCAGGCATGTCACCAGAATACACGTAGATAAAGAACCGCTTCTGGATACCTGCGGAACGGGCGGAGATAGAAAAGGCACTTTTAATGTTTCCACAGTTGTGGCTTTCGTGGCAAGCGGCTGTGGGATTACTGTTGCCAAGCATGGCAATCGTTCTGTATCCAGTTGTTGCGGCAGCGCAGACATATTAGAGGCGTTAGGTATAAATATTA
The DNA here is from genome assembly GCA_030691725.1 of Candidatus Omnitrophota bacterium. Taxonomy (GTDB): domain Bacteria; phylum Omnitrophota; class Gorgyraeia; order Gygaellales; family Profunditerraquicolaceae; genus UBA1562. Next base: position 1,362 of record JAUYDQ010000037.1, on the reverse strand, counting down.
ATATGGCTAAAGATAAAATAGAGAGATGCCTCAATGATGTGGGGATAGCTTTTTTATTTGCGCCTAATTTACACCCGGCAATGAAATACGCTATGCCTGCAAGAAAACAAATAGGGACCAGAACCATATTTAATATTTTAGGCCCTTTGACTAACCCTGCAGGAGCAACGCATCAGTTGGTCGGTGTATACGACCGTCATTGGACAAATATATTAGCAACGGTATTAGAAAATCTCGGCACAGTACACGCATTGGTTGTGCATAGCGAAGACGGCCTCGACGAGATATCAACTACAGCTAAGACTTTTGTTTGTGAAGAATATAAAGGTAAATTAAATAGTTATGAAATGAAGCCGGAAGATTTTGGGTTTTCAAAGGTTAAATTGGAAGATTTAAAAGGCGGTACAATTTCCGATAATGTTAAGATTATGCTTGATGTATTAAAAGGAAAGGCCGGGCCGCACCGGGATATAGTAATATTAAATACCGCCGCTGCCATATATGTTTGCGATAAAGCAGAGTCCATAAAAGAAGGTCTAAGCTTAGCTTTTGAGTCTATAGATTCAGGCAGGGCATTAAAGAAATTAGAGTTGCTTAAAGAATATTCAAAAAATAAATGAAAAAAACCGACGTTTTAAAAGAAATCATTGCTAAAAAGAAAGAAAAGATTCTTTTGGCCAAGCAACAAATTTCCGAAGAGGATTTAAAAGCAAAAGTACAAGGCCTTCCTCCCACACGCCATTTTATAGAGGCTATAAGTAAACCTAAGCAGATTTCGCTTATTGCTGAGATAAAGAAGCAATCTCCTTCCCAGGGCATAATTCGGCAGGATTTTAGTCTCCAGGAGATCGCCCGCATTTATCAGGAAAGCGGCGTGCAGGCCATATCCGTATTAACTGAAGAGGATTATTTCGGCGGAAACATTTCTTACATCAATGAGGTTAAGAATATTGTTAGCTGCCCTATTTTGAGAAAGGATTTTATCTTAGAGCCATATCAGGTTTATGAGTCACGGTTCTATGGCGCAGATGCCATACTTTTAATTGCGGATTTATTATCCAAAGAAAAATTATCCGAGTTAATGCAAATCACCCAAGAGTTGGGGCTGGCAAGTTTAGTGGAAGTCCATAATGAGAAGGAATTAAAAAAGGTTTTAGGCTTAAAAGTGCCTTTAATAGGAATAAATAACCGTGATTTGCACACGCTGGAACTTGATTTTAAGATTACAGAGAAATTATTCCCTTTAATTCCCAAAGATCAAGTTGTGGTGGTAGAGAGCGGTATCAAGAATTATCAGGATATACTGTTTTTAAAGATATTGGGTGTAAGTGCGGTTTTGATTGGCCAGGCTCTCATGGAGGC
>JAUYDQ010000113.1 GCA_030691725.1 Candidatus Omnitrophota bacterium | reverse complement strand
CATCAAAGACAGAAAAATTTTTCTTTAAATACTCAAAATGTAAAACATTTATATTAGAGAGAAGTGCAATTTTATAGTGGTCCTTTAAGATTTTAGCTAAATTGTATACCGCCTGATTCTTTTCAGTCAAAAAGAATATCTCATTCCAAATAGGCAGGAATTGATTATACTCCAATTCTAAATTTAGCATCTTTTTAACTTCAGAAAAAAAATTAAGTGGAGCGATTTTACCTTCTTCGAAAAGAGCGGTTAGCCCAGAATCGAAGAAAAGATTAAATATCTCCTGTGGAGTTTTGTCAGCGAACATAGATATTTTTTTTGCTGCTATCGTATGGTCAAAGTCAATCAAGACATTGCCCAAGTCAAATATTACGGTTTTTATGTTGTTATTACCCATCAATTATTTTTCTCTTTTTTCTTTTTGAATAAATCTAAAAACCGGTCTTCATATTCTTTATATACGTTCCATTTATCCAGCTCCGCTTTTAACTCCTTGGCTTTAGAGATATCGGCCTCCGCTTGTGTAAAGAGCCTCTCGATATTTTCTTTTATGGAAAGAGGCAACTTGGTAAGTTGGGTTAAGGACTTTTTGATCCTTTCTATATCCTCTTCTCCGATAGGACCGGGAGGAGCGCCTAATTTAAGATAATCCAAGAGCTTATTAATTTCACCTTCCATACCATGCGCTTCGTCTATAAGGTTGTTAAAATCCATTTGTATTTTTAATATCCTGGCTAACGCATCCAAGACCGCGTATGATGCTTTGGGGTTTTCAGTCTGGATAGTGTAAAGAGGTATCTCACCAAGAAGGCAAAACCCGTTAAGCTCTTCCTTCTTAGCCATGCCTAAGAACAAACCATTCATACCGCTAATTTGGCCTTCAGACAACAGCTCAAAATTATATTTCGTTAAAATATTGATGATTTCTTTTGAGGTAGCGGCAAACCATACCTTAGGCTGTTGTGTATGGTCTATGGCTTGTGGCATAGCTGCAAAACTTATAACCGTTTTTACCTTAAGGCTTTTGGCAATGTAAATAATTCTCTTACAATAGTCATCCGCCTTTGCTAAATCCGGCTGGGCATTGCTTATAAATATAATCAAATCATTTTCTCCGGTTTTGTTCCTCCAGTAATAAAATTTGCTATAAGGAAATTCAGGTGTATTCAGTATGCCTTCCTGAACAATGCTTCCCGTCAGATAGAAAAAGTCTTCGGGAGGAATTTCTGCAAATTCTTCAGCTTTTAGCTGCTCGATCAAATATGTTGCTGCCTTAAACGCAACTTCACCCATGCCGGGCCAAGCACAAAGAAGATAAGGATTTTTTAATTTAGGCCTTTTAGAAAATTTTACACCCTCCATATACCGCTCCCTTCAGACATTGAACTGGTATGTTTTTATAAACTCTTCTAATACCATTGCGCCTTTATATAAATTATTAATCTTTACATATTCATCTGCTATATGGGCACAACCTGAGGCACCGAAGCCTGTTGCAATCGCAGGTATATCTTTTTCTTGAAAGAAAGTTATGGTGGTTGCGCCTTCAGAACCTTTTATACGCGGTTGAATCTTTAATTTCTTTGCTACCGCTGTTAAATATTTCACCAAGGGCTGGTTTTGATTTATCCAGTAAGGTCTTTGTATTCCTTCTACCTCTATTTTCCCCGCTTTTAACGGGATCCCGCTTTGGCGGGAAAATTTCCTAGTATGTTTTTGAATAATGCTTTGTATATATTTCAGAATTGCCCCTTCTGACATACCCGGCAGAAACCTAACATCCAATTCAAATTCACACCAGTCACTAACTACATTAACTTTATCTCCGCCTTTTATCGTCCCGATGTTTAGTGTGGGCGGCTTAAGATACTTATTCTTTGCATAAATGAATTTATGGGCTTTTAATTCTTTAAGTACGTCTATGGCAATATCTATAGCATTTATACCTTGCCAGGGGTAAGCACCGTGTGCTTTTTTACCCTGAATTTTTACCTTAAGATGGATAAGCCCTTTCTGAGTAATGATAATGTGAAAATCATCCGAATCTAAAACCACCGCTGCATCGGGCTTGAGGATACCTTTCTCTAATAAGGGAACAAGGCCCAAGTCAGAACCGCTCTCCTCATCGGCAGTGGCGGCAAAAATTAAATTATAATCCAAAACTACGCCATCCTCAACAATGCTATTTATTGCCTCTAAGCTACTCGCCAGGTTTCCTTTGCAGTCAGTGGCGCCCAAACCGTATATCCTGCCGTGGTGTATTTTGCCTTGGAAAGGATTAAAATGCCAACTTTCGCCCGCAGGTACAGTATCTAAATGCGGCGTGATTAATAGGGAGTGTTTTTTGTCCCTGCCTTCCAAAAGCGCCACCACATTGGAGCGTTTCTTATTAAATTCGTAAACCTTTGTTTTTAATCCTAATTTATCAAGATAATTTTTCACAAAGACGGCGATCCGAGATTCATCGCCAGGCGGATTTTCTGAATTTATCTGAATTAATTCTTGGGTAAGCTTTATGAGGCGTTTTTTATTTACCATGTGTTACCTAAAACAGGTTGAACAATTATGAGTGGCACAACTGCTGCAGCCAGATGATGAGCTGGTAATATTACCCTGTTTATCTTTGGAACTGAAGGAGAAACTAGAAACAAGCCGCCTTAAATCCTTACTGTTGCAATGCGGGCAAACAATAGCATAATTGCTACTGCGAACTAAATAATCAAATTTTAAATTACACTTAAGGCAATCGTATTCGTATATGGGCATTTTAAAGTTAAAAACTGAAATTCACACTAAAGGAAACTGCCTCGCTGTCAAATGCCTGGCCTTCCAGGTTAATCCAGGTTTGCTTCGTGAGAGGTAAATCTACGCCAAAGATAAAACCAATGCTTTTGGTTGAATCTGACACCCTGCGTTTCCTGCTATCTGCTACTGTATGAATGTAGTCTATCCTTGACCACCTTGTCCCTAAATAAGGTGTAACTTTTTTAAAATCGTGGGAGGCCAATAAAGAAACCTGCCAGTCATCCAAAATCGCCCTGTTCTTAACCGTCCCTAAATGAACACTTTTGGGATGAATGCTGATGTGTTGGAACCCAAAAACTGCTTTTATCTTTTTATCACCGTAAAGTTTTAAGCGGAAACCATAGCCACCAGCAAAATTAGAGGGATAATCCACCTCATCGCTTCCTACCGGATGCTGTTTTATATTGCCCGCACCCCCTTTTAAATCTATGGATAGCCAATCATATACGCCATAGGAAATAAGAAGAAAATTTTGGAAGCTTCTTAGTTTTCCACGTTCGTCTTCTAAGTATCTTTTAAAAATAGTGTGGGTTTGAAATCCCGTAAAGAATTCTTTCTTCTTGGGCATTTTTGTACCATAGCAGGGAGCTGCATA
>JAUYDQ010000052.1 GCA_030691725.1 Candidatus Omnitrophota bacterium | reverse complement strand
AGATGTGGTAAAAATACTTTCCATCCAGTCGGGCCTGAACTTTATTGCTTCGGAGGCAGTGCAGGATAGAAAGATAACCCTCTTTTTAGACAAAGTGCCTGTACAAGAGGTAATGGATAAATTATTTAAGGCGAATAATCTCACATATGAATTAGACGAAGAGGCAAAAATATTTATTGTCAAAGATTGGGGTAAACCTGAAGTAGAGACAATCACCAAGGTTTTTTATCTTAAGTATCGCAGTGTACCTAGTGCCAATATAGAAAAAGAGAAGAGTAGTTTGATAGGCACAACCACAGGAGCAAGCACCGCAGGGGATATAGTAACCTCTATCAGAGCAGTCTTAAGTGCAAATGGCAAGATTACCGAGGATAGCCGTACAAATAGCTTAATTGTCACGGATATACCCAGTCGTCTTCCGCTGATCCAAAAGATAATTTCGCAATTAGATATACCTCAGTCTCAGGTAATGCTTGAAGTAGAGATACTCGATGTAAGCAAAAATGTAGTGGATAAAATGGGATTTGATTTTGGTGATAATCCTATTTCTATATTAATAGGAAGGGCAGGAGGAAGTGGCAACAGAATTCGTGCCTTTTTAGGTGATGTTACTAAAAAAGCTCCTCAGGCATTTACTTCCTCCGCAACTGGTGTGGTAGCTATAGGTGGTGCCTATGCTGAAGTCTTAGATTTTTTACGCACCCAGACTGATACAAAATATTTAGCCCGGCCCCGGCTATTAACTTTAAATAACGAAACCGCAGAGATAGCCATGACAAAAGATGAGGTAGTGGGAAAGAAGGAAACATCGGTTACACCTACAACTGGCGGGGCAACAACTACTGTGGAATATACAAGATCAACTGACCTTAAGCTTAACCCGGAAGGAACTGGCATATATCTTCGGGTAACCCCACAGATAAATCTAGATACAAACGAGATCACCATGGTGATAAATCCTAAATCAAGCGTCACAAGTACAAGCGCTTTATCTACTACAGCTAATCCACAATCAGATGTGGAAGTAAGAAGCACAAAATCTATAGTTAAGGTGCGGGATGGAGAAACTGTAGTTTTAGGTGGGCTTATCCATACGGATAGAAATGTAATAGTAAAAAAAGTACCTATATTGGGTGATATTCCTATCCTCGGCGCATTATTTAGACATAAAAGTAAAACAAAAGATATAGAGCGCGAGTTAATAGTTTTTATTACGCCCCACATTGTAAAAGATAAAAATATAGAAGTTGTTCAAGCAAAAAAACTTAGTCTTCTCGCAAGAGAACAGACTACGGCTTCAGCAACTGAGCGTCAATTATCTATGGAAGCAAGTCTCAATAGTTTTGAAAAAGTCAAGGAAAAGTTTCATTAATGAAACTTTTCCTTGTTTCTTAAGGCAATTGAGCCGAAGAATCTAATATAATTTCCTATACTATCAAGTAAAACATATGTCTCCCAGAGAAAGATATCTCAGATTAGGTGAACTCCTTCTTAAAGAAGGTATTATTAATCAGGCCCAGTTAGAAAAAGCGATCAATATCCAGAGGCAGGAAGGCGGCCGTTTAGGTGAGATACTTGTTAAATTGGGTATACTTAAAGAAGAGCAAGTAGTAGAAATTTTAGGTAAGCAGCTGAATATCCCTTATTTTAATCTGGGTAGTGAGTTAAAACCGGCAGTAGAACAAAACTTAGAACAGCTTATTCCCAAAGATTTTGCACTGAGAAATACAGTGCTTCCTTTATCCCGCACTTTAAGATCGCTGACAGTGGTAATGGCCGATCCGTTGGAACTTATTCTCATTGACAATTTAAGAAAACTTACGGGTTGCGAAATAAATCCGGTAATTGCTACAAGGTCTGATATTTTCAAGGCAGTCGAAAATTTCTATGGCAAATCTAAGATGTTTGAAGAAGCGGTAGAGGCTTCTTACGTGAATATTCCTAGTATCTCTACGTTTGACGAAGCCGAAGCTGTTGACCAGGAATTGAGCCTTGATAAGCTTATTGCCCGGGCTGAAGAGGCACCCGTGGTTAAACTGGTTGACTTGATTATTCGCCAAGCTATTGATGAACGCGCCTCAGATATTCACATTGAGCCATTTAAAGAGAGAATATCGTTGAGATATCGTATCGACGGCAGATTATACGAAATACCACCACCTGCCAAACAATTGCACCTACCGATTATTTCCCGTATAAAGATATTGAGTAAATTAGACATTGCTGAGAAGCGCCTTCCGCAGGACGGAGCGTTCTTAGTAAAGTTAGAAAATCGCCCTATAGACATAAGAGTATCTACAATTCCTACCATATATGGCGAGAAGATAGTCATGAGAATACTTGATAGAACTGCTGTAGTTTTAGATCTGGACCAGATGGGTTTTGAAGCTAAGCAACTTGAGCAGATTCGTCACACTATAAATATGCCTTACGGCCAGGTGCTTTTGACAGGACCCACAGGTAGCGGAAAGACAACCACATTATACGCCATATTAAACGAGATAAAGAGTCCCACAAAAAATATCATTACAATTGAGGATCCCGTTGAATACAAATTAGACGGCGTTAATCAAGTTCAGGTAAAACCGGATATAGGGCTTACTTTTGCTAATGCCCTGCGTAGTTTCCTAAGGCAGGATCCGGATATAATGTTAGTAGGTGAGATTAGAGATTTAGAGACTGCGCAGATTTGTACTCGTGCGGCTTTAACCGGCCATTTAGTATTTAGCACATTACATACCAATGACGCAGCTTCAGCTATAAGCCGCCTTATTGATATCGGTATTGAGCCTTATATGGTTGCACCTTCATTAATAGTAGTTGTCGCGCAGCGGCTGCTTCGGAAATTATGTCCTGATTGTAAAGAGGCATACGAACCTACTGTTGAAAAAACAGGCGCGGTCAAAATTAAAGCGGATTTAATCTACAAGCCAAAAGGCTGCACTAAATGTGGCCAGCTGGGTTATCGAGGAAGGGCTTGTATTGCTGAGGTTATGGTTGTAAATGAACGGATACGCGATTTAATTAGTCAGGGAGCTTCGTTTCAAAAAATAAGAGATGCTGCTAAAGAAAGTGGCATGTCTACTCTTTATGAGTCAGGGCTAAAAAAAGTTGAAGACGGTATTACCTCTTTAGAAGAAGCGCTTTCGCTCACCATAGGAGGAGAGTAATGCCGAAATTTGCTTATGTAGCCAGAGATAGCAAAGGCACAAAGATTACGGGTTCCGAAGAAGCTACTTCTGCGGATGAATTAATCGGCCGACTTCAGTTAAAAAATTTGGTGGTAGTAAATATTATTCCGGAACTGAAGGAGCAGGCTGTTGCCGTTACTCTGCAAGCTGCAGGCAGACAACGAAGATATCGGCATTATGGCGTTACTGGCGATGATTTAGTGATTTTCTCTCGGCAATTAGCTACTCTATTGGGTGCGGGAGTGACTATTTTAAAAAGTCTGGATATAATCTCTAAGCAGGTATACAGCCGTAAATTTTATAATGTGTTGAAAGAATTACAGAAGCACATGGAGGCGGGCTTAAGTTTCCATGAAGCTATGTCTAGATATCCAAAAGTATTTTCAGAATTGTGGACCAATTTAGTAGAAAGCGGTGAGGCAAGTGGAAATTTGGCGGTGGTTTTAAACCGCTTGGCCAGTTACCTGGAGAGGAGAGCAGCATTTAAAAGAAAGGTCATATCCGGTCTTATCTATCCAATTATACTAATGATTGTTGGCTTGGGCGCTCTTCTCTTTTTAACCGTAAAGATTATTCCTACTTTTGCTGAGTTATTTAAAGGATTCAATGTAAAGCTGCCTTTTCTTACACAAATGCTTATCAAAGTAAGTTTTTTTATTAGAAAGGGTATTTTTGGTATAATAGGGATAATTATTGTGCTATTTTTTATATTTAGTAGATATATTAAGACAAAAGAAGGCAGAAGAAGATTTGAGCAGTTCCAATTTAAATTACCTTTGTTCGGTGAATTCTTTCGTTCTTTGGTCGTCGAGAGGTTTTCTTCAGAGATGTCTACATTAATTGAGAGCGGCGTTCCCCTTTTATATTCGCTGGAAATAACCGAACACAGCGTAAGTAATTCCGTTATGGCAGATATTGTTAGAAAAATAAAAGAAGATGTGCGTGAAGGCAAGCCTTTAAACAGCAGTTTAGATAAGAGCGGATTTTTTGAACCCATGGTCATACAAATGGTGGCGATTGGAGAAGAAATCGGCGAATTACCCCAGATGTTTAAGCGCATAAATACGTTCTATGAAGAATACACTGAGACATTCTTAGTGCGATTTACTTCTATGTTTGAACCGATTATGCTTATATTTATGGGTCTGGTTATTGGTATGATGGTAGTAGGTATGTTTTTGCCTATATTCCAGATAGCCTCCATTAGTGGCGGATAGAAGAGAGCCCTGAAAAAGTATCTTTTAACGCAGATATACGCAAATCCAACGCAGATTTATCGTCGGAAACATCTGCCCCGACCATTTGCGTGTAATCTGCGGGAATCCGCGTTCAAGAAGGGTTTTTCAGAAAGCTCTAGAAATAAATTGACACAGAGAAAAAGATTGATATAATAATGCCAGGTGCAAGAGTATGAAGGAAGGTTTTACGCTCCTAGAATTAATTGTGGTTATTATCATCATCGGCGTCTTGGCGTCTTTAGGATTACCTCAGTTCTTTAAGGCAGTAGAAAAAGCTAGATCTGCTGAAGGGACATCTCTTTTAGGTATGTTGCGTTCAGCCCAAATAAGATATTATACTGCAAAGGCAGCTTTTGTCACTGATGTGGCTAACCTTGACGTGGGTTATACTACAGCTAGATATTTTACCATTACTTTGCAGAATCCTGCCTATGCAGAGGGCAATACTATTGCTACAGCAAC
>JAUYDQ010000046.1 GCA_030691725.1 Candidatus Omnitrophota bacterium | reverse complement strand
TAATAACCTGCCGAAATTATCAGAGGACCTCTGGGCAATGGCAATACCCTGCCTGATCAATAAATAATATAAAAATAATAATGCGCAACTTCCTAAAAATCCCCATTCCTCGGCAAAAGTTGCAAAGATAAAATCGGTGTGAGACTCAGGCAGAAAACGTAACTGGCTTTGTGAACCTTTCAGCCAACCCTTGCCAAAAAAACCGCCTGAGCCAATGGCAATCTTAGACTGGATTATGGTGTAGCCTGCGCCTAACGGGTCTATGTTAGGATTTAAAAATACCAGCAGCCTGTCTTTTTGATAATCTCTCAAAAAATGCCATAATACGGGCAAACATACGATAATCATCAATAAAAATATAAATATGTATCTGAACCTTACTCCCGCCAGATACAGCATAGTTATAAATATAAGGAGGAGCATAGCGCCGCTGCCTAAATCCGGTTGTTCAATAATTAACCCCATAGGGATAGCTACAAATAAAAGCGGTAAAATAAGCGCGCGTAATATTCCCAATCTGTTTACCTGCAAAGAAACATTCTCAACCGATTTTGTGCTAAAGTATCTGGCTAAAAATATTACCATCACTAATTTTGTTATTTCTGCGGGTTGAATGCTAAACCAGATAAACTTTAGCCATCTCTGGGCGCCTAAACGCACAATCCCTAAGGCAAATACTAAGAATAATAAAAATAGTGCGAATACGTACAAAAAATAGGTCATATCCCAAAAACGGCGATAATTAAAATTAGATATAACCAGAAAAATAGCCAATCCCAAAATAAACCATAATACCTGACGCTTATATATTAATTGCCAAAACTCACTCTCTTTTTGATAAGTACTACTGTAGATAGAAAGAATGCCTATTGAGGCAATTAAAATAGCAATTATTAATATTGCAAGATTAACATTTCTCAAACCTGTGTCTCCTCTTTCCTTAAGAAACTCAAATTAATCCTTCCTTAATCATACTCTCTATTATTTGTTTCGCTACTATAGAAGCGGCGTGGCCAGAACCGCCGTGCTCTAGAAATACGCAGATAACGAACTTCGGCGCCTGATAAGGGAAAAAACCCGCGAACCAGCCGTGTGGCTGCCCTTGGTGAACCTGGGCAGTTCCCGTCTTGCCAGCAACAGAAACAGGTAAACTTGATAATGCATTAGCTGTCCCCTTAGGATCGGCAACAACGCTTCTTAAGCCCTGCCTTATATAATTTATAGTGCTCTCTTTTACAGACAGCTTTACGGCTCTCCTTTTAAGATTTGCGACTTCCTGACCGTCAATGGCTTTGACTATATAAGGAGTCACCAGAGTTCCTTTATTAGCAAATACCGCCATCATGCGTATTATTTGTATGGGCGTAACTAACAACTCTCCCTGTCCGATAGCAAGATTTGCCGTATCGCCATCAAACCAATTTTTAAATTTATAGATTTTTCTTAATAAAGGAGAAGGCACAAAACCGCCTGCTTCATAAGGTAAATCAATTGCCGTAGGATGAGAAAATCCAAGCTTAACCGCATAATCATATATAGTTTGTGCTCCTGTAAGAAGGCCTGTCCTGTAGAAAAAGACATTACAGGAGTTTGCAATTGCGCTAGTCAAATTCTGAAGGTTATGCGTATCCCAGCAGGAAAATTCTTGCTTTCCGATATACATACTTCCTGGGCAGGAAAACGTCGTAGATAAATTAATTTTTCCTGTCTCAAGCGCGGCCGTAGCTACAACTAATTTAAAAATCGAACCCGCAGGATAAACGCCGGTAATGGCGCGGTTTATGAAAGGCGCATCAGAATCAGCAAAAAGATTAAGTATTGAAGAGTCTGACTTCTTAACAAATACCGAAGGATTGAAATTCGGATTGTTTGCCATAGCTATAATCTCACCGCTGAACGGATCCATAAGAATAGCACTACCGTTTCTTCCTCTCAAATTCTCCTCAACTATTTTTTGTATTTTTAAATCTATGGTTAATTGTATATCTTTTCCGTTTCGCGGCGGCCTAAAACCCAACACACTCACTAATCTACCGCGATGGTCTACTTCCACGGATAGCCCGCCTGCTTCTTGACGCAAAAGATAATCGTATTTTTCCTCCACGCCTCCGAAGCCGACGATATCCTTAGTTTTATAGCCGTAATTTGCCAATTTCGTCAGACGCCAAAGGTCAATCTCATTTAAATAACCCAAGACATGGCAGGCAAGCTTTCCGTAAGGATAGCTCCTCAATGGATAAAGATGTATCATTATATTATCCAGGTCAGGTTTTAATTCTTCCAGGGCAATTGCCTTCTTTACATCTATATTTTTTGCAATTGTAGTGGGCATAAATGATGCTATATATCTATTGCGGAATGCACTTTGGAGGTCTTTTAAATTCACGTTCAGAACCCTGGCTGCACCCAGCAGCGTCTTATCTATCTCGTTATTTCCGTAAGACGAAACCATTACATTGTAGGAAAGATTATTATCTACAATAACATTACCTTGGCGGTCGAGAATCCTCCCGCGGCTGCCCTCCTGCGGTATGAGCCTTATACAATTTTGATTACTTAAGATTCTAAATTTTTTCCCTTGTATAACTTCAAGATTTAGAATATTCAAAGCAATAAATAAAAAAATTAAGATTACTATCCAATTAACAATTCTTATTCTCATCTTTTCTTAACGGGCTAATCACTCACTAACCAATAAGGTATGCGCAAACTTTAATACCAGAAGGAAAATAAATGCGGTGTATAAAGGCTCGATGAACGAAATTCGTAAGAATAGCCCTAAGGAAATAAAGTTACCTAAAAACAGAAATATCAATCTAATAATTATATTATTAAGTATGGCAATGATGAATATAAGCACCAATTTGATATAATTATTATCTAATGTTATCTTTCTGGATAATTTTATAATTAAAAAACTCCATAAAAAGAAAAGAATAGTATGCATGCCAAATGCATTCACAGAAAAAACATCTTTTAAAATGCCGGCGAAAATGCTTAAAGATATAGCCCATATCGGCTCGAAAAATAGGCTGGCAATAATTACGCTGATTAAAAGAAGGTCCGGTTTTATATTAAATATATTAACGTAATTTAAAATCGTTGTTTGCAATAATCCAAAGATAATGATAATGGCTATAAAAATAAAATTCTTCATGGAATAATTATTAATACCTCTTCTATACTAGACAGGTTAACTGCTGGCTTTATCTGGCAATAGCGGCTTAACCCTGAAAATTCCTCTCCAATACTGATGACGCTACCTATGAGTAAACCCTTAGGATAAGCCTCAGTTAGACCGGAAGTTATAACTACATCAGAAGCCTGGATATCAGCATCTTTGGGTAGATACTTCATAATCAAAGAGCGCCCTAGGGTACCAGACACAAGACCCTCTTGACGACTACGTTGGACTATAGCTGAAACGCCAAAACCGGGATCATTGATAAGCATTATTTTACTTGTGGAATCTCCAGTCTCAATAACCCGGCCGACCAATCCCAAATAATTAATAACCACGAAGCCGCGTTTTATGCCGTGATAACTTCCCTTGTCAATAATCACTATTGACGACCAGTTATCCGCTGAACGGCCGATGATCCTTGCTGACACTACTTTGAGTTGAGTCTTTTGTTTAAAAGACAGCAGATTCTTTAAACGCCTGTTTTCAAGATAAATTTCATTTGCAGTGTTGAGTTTCTGCCTCAAAAAATCTATTTCTTTTTTTAACCTTTCGTTTTGGACAATATTCCGATGATAAAAAATAATCCCCTCAACCTCACGCCTAACTAATGTGAATAAGCCAAGGGGATATTTTAAAATCTCAAAAGCCGGTATTCTTAAGGTAGGGATTAAACTAGAAAGTAACAGAAGGAAGGAAACAAAGACTGCCGTACGGATTAAGCTTTTCTTTTTAAACTTAAACACATCTTATTCTCAAAACTTAAGAATGCATCTCAGATTTTATAGGGACGGTTACTTTCTTCAGATAACGTATTTCATCTAAAACTTTACCTGTACCAACAGCTACAGCAGTTACGGGATCGTCGGCGATATGCACAGGCAAACCAGTTTCTTCAGAGATTAATTTATCCATACCTCTCAATAGTGACCCGCCCCCTGCCATAACAATACCGTGTTCAATTAAGTCTGCAGCCAATTCAGGAGGAGTCCTCTCTAAGGATATCTTGGTCATTTCTAATATGGCGCGCAAAGGTTCCTGTAACGCCTCTCTTATCTCTTCGGAAGT
>JAUYDQ010000008.1 GCA_030691725.1 Candidatus Omnitrophota bacterium | reverse complement strand
GGCATAGGAAGATTTTTAGGCTTAGATAAAATAAAGGTTGGCGATAAGTATAAAGATCATCTGGTCATTGAATATGATCAACAGGAAAAATTATATGTACCTATTGACCAGATGAATTTAGTGCAGAGATATATCGCTTTTCACGTAAGAAAACCAAAACTTTACCGGTTAGGCAGTAAAGAGTGGCTCAGAACAAAAGAAAGAGCAAAGAGAGGGATACGTAAGTTGGTCTGGGAACTTTTATCCCTCCAGGCAATGCGTTTAAGCGTGTCGGGCTTCGCTTACTCTCCTGATACGGATTGGCAAAAAGAATTTGAAGCAACCTTTCCTTTTACGGAAACTCCGGGACAGATAAAAACAACCCAGGAAGTAAAAGCTGATATGGAATCGCCTAAACCCATGGATAGGCTTCTTTGCGGCGATGTTGGTTACGGCAAAACAGAAGTAGCAATGCGCGCAAGCTTCAAGGCATTGATGGATAACAAGCAGGTGGCATATCTTGTACCTACCACAATCTTAGCTGAACAGCATTACCAGAATTTTAGCCAGCGCCTTAAGAACTTTCCTATAAATATTCAAATGCTTTCGCGATTTAGAACAAAGGCGCAACAGAAGGAAATCGTTGGCGGTATTGCCGAAGGCAGCGTAGATATAGTAATCGGTACACACCGCCTCCTTTCAGATGATGTAAAATTTAAAAATCTTGGCCTTGTGATTATTGACGAGGAGCAGCGTTTTGGGGTGAGAGCAAAAGAAAAGTTAAAAGCCTTAAAGTTAACAACTGATGTGCTTACTTTGACTGCCACACCTATCCCGCGTACATTATATATGAGCCTGATGGGCGCAAAGGATTTATCTGTAATTAATACTCCTCCCCAAAATAGATTGCCTATAAAGACTGTTGTGGTAGAATATGATGAAGACCTTATCCGCCAGGCAATTTTGCGGGAATTGGACAGGAGGGGGCAGATTTATTTTGTACACAATCGTGTTCAAAATATAGAAAGAGTGAAGGAAAAAATTGCCAGGCTCCTGCCTCCTGATATTAAGATTGCCATAGGGCACGGCCAAATGCCGGCAAGTGCCTTAGAGAAAGTAATGCTTGATTTCTTAAAAGCAAAAATAGATGTCTTGGTTTGCACTATGATTATTGAATCAGGTATTGATATCCCTAATGTGAATACGATTATCGTAAATAATGCGCATAATTTTGGGTTGTCCGATTTACATCAACTTCGCGGAAGGGTAGGTAGGTTCGATAAACCCGCTTATGCTTACTATATGGTTTCTAAAAAAGAGATGCTGGATACTGATGCAAAAAGAAGGCTTACGGCAATACAGGAATACTCAGAATTAGGGGCAGGCTTTAAAATTGCTATGGAAGACATGGAAATTAGGGGTGCGGGTAATCTTTTGGGCATAGAGCAGCATGGTTTTATTGCTGCTGTTGGTTTTGACCTATATTGCAGATTATTAAGAGAGGCAATCGGTAATTTTAAAAAGGCAGGCATTCCAAATGGTTAAAATAATGGGACAAAATAATAAATTAAATTTTTTAAAAATCCTTTTGTTTTTATTAGCTATTACTAGTTACGAGTTACTAGTTACGAGTTACGAGTTATTTGCCCAGGATAAAATCGTTGCCATCGTGAATAAGGATATAATTACACAAAAGGACCTAAATGATTTTATCAATTTTATGCGTATACAGTTATCAACGCAGTACCAAGGTAAACAATTAGAAAGCAAAATACAATCTATGAAATTGGATTTACTTGACAAGTTAATTGAAGACCGCCTTATTTTGCAGGAGGCAAAAAAAGACAATATCGGAATAGACCCCGATAGGATTAAAGCAAAAATTAACGAGATAAAAAAACATTATGGCTCAGATACTGAATTTCAAAATGCCATCGCTAAACAAGGCTTGGTACAGGCAGACATAGAGGAAAAAATAAGAGAACAAACACTTATGTATGCTGTCATCGATAGGGAAATAAGAAGCAAAATCATAATTAAACCTGTTGAGGTTACTGATTTTTACCAAGGTAATATTAAAAAATTCATATTTCCTGAACAACGGGAATTTGAATCTGTAACCGTTGATAACGAAAGTAAGGCTTTTGAGGTTTTTGATAAGTTAAAAAGCGGTCAAGGATTAGAAGAGGTAGCTAACAGATACTCCCTCGCCATAAATAAATTTAGCAGCCTAAGGGACGGTCAGTTAAGAAAGGATATCGAAGAGACTGTATTTAAAATAAATGTTGGTCAAATTTCGGCACCGGTTAAAATCGAAGATAGTTATTATATTTTTAAATTGAATAATATAATTCCTCCCCGGCAACAAAATTTATCTGAAGTGCAGGAAGAGATCCATGCCATGTTATTTAATGAAAAGATGCAGGAAGCATTAACGAAATGGCTGGATGAACTTAAAAGGCACTCCTACATCAAAATCTTATAGAATTAAGAAATGCACAGGCTAAAGCATAAAATCACAGTAGGCATTACTATGGGTGACCCGGCAGGTATAGGGCCGGCAATTACCATGAAGGCAATAAATAAACTTAAAGGTTTAGCGGATTTTGTAGTTATTGGAGATAAATGGGTATTTAGCCAGGTGCCAGGTGCCAGGTGCCAGGTGTAAAGTTTATAGATTTGAATAACGTTGCCCATAAAAATTTTAAGTTTGGTAAAGTTAAGGCGGAATATGGGAGGGCGTCGGTAGAATATCTGGATAAGGCGCTGGAATTAGTTAAAAATAACGAGATAGATTGCCTGGTTACATGTCCTGTTTCTAAAGAGGCAATAAATTTAGCGGGGTTCGATAATTTTTCAGGGCATACGGAATACTTAGCCGCGCGCACAAATATAAAATATTTCGTAATGATGCTGTTAAATAAAAAATTAAAGATTAGTTTGGTAACCCGTCATATCCCGTTAAAAGACGTATCTTCGAGATTGAATCCGGATAAAATATATCAAACTATTCTTTTAACTTACCGGTCACTAAAAGAATTATTTTTAATCAAGAATCCAAGAATTGCCGTATGCGGCTTAAATCCTCACGCCTCTGATAACGGCCTTTTAGGAGGAGAAGAAAATAAAATTATCAGGCCCGCATTGATGCGCCTCAGAGGAATTGTAAGAAATGTCGATGGGCCATTGCCTGCCGATATAGCAGTCTTAAAGACAGCACAAAAAAAATATGATTGTGTAATTGCCATGTATCATGACCAAGCCCTAATTCCTTTGAAGATATCAGGTGCTTATACAGGCGTAAATCTTACGCTTGGCCTTTGGTTCATAAGGACTTCTCCTTTACACGGAACTGCTTTTGATATTGCGGGAAAATTTAATTTGGCTAATCCAACTTCATTAATCGAAGCAATTAGGCTCGCAGTAAGATGCACGTTAAACCAAAAAAAAGACTAGGGCAGAATTTCCTTACCGATAAAAATATACAAA
>JAUYDQ010000027.1 GCA_030691725.1 Candidatus Omnitrophota bacterium | reverse complement strand
GTGTGAGATGAAGACGACGGTGTTTATTGTTTATAAAGAATAGTTTAAAAACCCATTAAAAGGAGGAAATAATGTCTTTTAGTAAACCAAATGCCAGTCCTGCTACAAATACTAAAAATAGGGTGAATCCATCTCCCTGTTCGGGGCTCTGTGTTGTATGTTTGGATGGTTGTATAGGTTTTTGTGAAGTAGCAAAATCGGCGATTAGAGGTAGGGAGCTTATCTACCCCCAACCTTATGGAAAAGTAGTTGCTGGCTCGGAGAAAGACTATCCCATAGACTTTTCTCACTTTAATATTCAAGGAACATGTGTGGGTGCGGTGGGAGTAGAAGCTGATTCTGATAAAGCAACCTTTCCTGCTGTAGATGTATCTACTGAGGTCGGCGGAAAATATAAGATTAAATTAGACGTACCATTTTTTACCGGAGCCTTAGGTTCAACGGATGTAGCTAGAATCAACTGGGAAGAAAATGCCGTGGGTGCGGCTATCTGCGGGACAATAGTCGTGGTAGGAGAGAACGTCTGTGGTATGGACCATAAAGCCGAAATTAAAAATGGTAGACTGGTAAAGTCTCCTGAATTTGAACGCCGGATCAATAGTTACAAGAGATGGCATAACGGCCAGGGAACAATTGTCGTGCAATATAATGTGGAAGATGGAAGGCTGGGCGTTCCAGAGTATGCCTTAGAATTAGGCATCGAGGCCATTGAGCCCAAATGGGGTCAGGGAGCAAAAGATATTGGAGGTGAAGTAAAATTACCTTCTATTGAAAGGGCGCTGGAGTTGAAGAAGAGGGGTTATATTGTTTATCCTGATCCTGAAGATCCAGTGACAAAGAAAGCTTACGAAGAAGGAGCGATTAAAGAATTTGAAAGACACTCCCGGCTCGGGATGGTAGAAGAAGAAGCGTTTTATAAGGAGGTGGCACGTTTAAGAAAATTGGGATTTAAATACGTTACCTTAAAAACCGGTGCTTATCGGCCAGCAGATCTGGCAAGAGCAGTAAAATATGCCTCTAATGCTAAGATTGACCTACTTACAGTAGATGGAGCAGGTGGCGGAACAGGAATGTCGCCTTGGCGAATGATGAATGAATGGGGTATACCGACCGTGGAACTGGAGTGCTTACTTTATCAGATGTTAAAAAGAATCGAAGCGCAAGGTCAATATACGCCGCCAGTAGCAATGGCCGGAGGCTTGAGCCTAGAAGATCATATTTTCAAAGCCATAGCGTTAGCTGCGCCTTACGTTAAGGCTATATGTATGGGTAGAGCAACGTTTGCTGCAGCGATGGCCGCTAAGACGGTGGGCAGATTGATAAAAGAAGGCAAGGTGCCTGAAGAGTATAAGAAATACGGAGATACCATAGAGCAGATTTTTGTTGCTGCTGAAAACTTAAAAGCAAAATACGGGAAAGACTTCAAAGATATCCCAGTAGGCGCTATTGGAATGTACACTTATTACGATCGGTTAGCAACCGGTCTTAAGCAACTCATGGCAGGGGAGAGAAAGTTTGCTCTCAAGCATATCACTAGAGACGATATCTTTGCCTTGACTCGCGAAGCCGCTTGTGTTTCCGGTATTCCTTATGTGATGGATTGCGATAAGGAAGAAGTAGATCAAATTTTAGGCAATACCCAAAATTTGCACACAAATTTTGAGGATTCCTCGATAAGTACAGTTAAATCTTAAAAAGATTTAACCAACTGTTCCTTTAGCAGCCCTTTTTAAATAGAGGACTGATTTAAGAGGAGGATACTATGCAAAAGAAAGGATTGTGTATTACATGTGTCGATGATAAAATTTGTACTTTCCCCAGGAAGCTTCCCGTTTGGCAATGCGAAGAAATTAGTGACTATGTCACTAAAGCCGAGACAAAGCCGATAGATGTAAAAAAGAAAAAAATTAAAACTACCGATGAAATCACAACTGAGGAATAGGTAGCCGCTCTAAAATTTTATATGTTTTAAGGATAGATGGGAATTATTGAATTACACCGAGGCGTTTAAAGGCCAGATTATCGGTACTAAACGCCTTTTTTATTTTCATGCCAAAATATATTTTTGTAACGGGTGGTGTTATTTCAAGTTTAGGTAAAGGGATTGCCTCTGCCTCCATAGGAAAGATTCTAGAATCTCGAGGATTAAAAGTCACTCTTATGAAACTTGATCCTTATATTAATGTTGACCCCGGCACGATGAACCCTTATCAGCATGGGGAGGTTTATGTTACCGAAGATGGGGCAGAGACAGATTTAGACCTGGGGCATTATGAAAGATTTACACATGCTGAGACTACCAAATTCAATAACGTGACTACTGGTCAGGTTTACAATGCCGTGATTGCTAAAGAAAGGCGCGGCGATTACTTAGGTAAGACTATCCAGGTTATCCCTCACATTACTAATGAGATAAAAGAAAGAGTTAAGAAGGCCGCTGAGGTCTCTAAAGCCTCTGTGGTTATTGTTGAGATTGGCGGCACAGTAGGTGATATCGAGAGCTTACCCTTTTTGGAGGCTGCTCGGCAATTTAGGCTAGATGTAGGATACCAGAATGTGCTTTATATTCACGTAACCCTTGTACCCTATATAAAGGTTGCGGCTGAAATAAAGACCAAGCCTACTCAACACAGCGTAGGGACACTACGCGAAATCGGAATCCAACCTGATGTCCTCATCTGTCGCACAGAGAAACCTTTATCAGAAGAAATAAAAGAAAAAATATCCTTATTCTGTAATGTAAGAAAAAAGGCAGTTATTGAGGCTAGGGACGTAGAATCGATTTATCAGATACCATTAGTTTTTAAAAAACAGATTTTAGATGAGATAATCTTAAGTCACTTTAATCTCATCAGTAAATTTTCGGATTTAAAGGATTGGGAGAAAAACGTAGTAGAAAGAGTGCTTAATCCTAAAAATAAAGTGACTATAGCGTTGGTGGGCAAGTACATTGTTTTACAGGATGCCTATAAGTCTATTTATGAGTCCTTAATTCATGCTGGTATTGCCAATAACTGTAAAGTTGAGATTGAACGGGTGGATTCTGAAGATATTGAAAAGAAAGGTGCGGATAAATTTTTAAAGGGTGTCTCGGGAGTGCTTGTGCCCGGTGGTTTTGGTTACCGGGGAATCGAAGGTAAGATTGAAGCCATTAAATTTGCGCGTGAAAATAAAGTTCCCTTTTTGGGACTTTGTCTGGGAATGCAATGTGCAGTTATCGAGTTTTCCCGGAATGCCTGCGGTCTCAAAGAAGCCAATTCTACTGAATTTAAGCCCAAAACAAAATATCCGGTAATTAGTTTATTAGAAGAGCAGAGAAAGATTAAGGATTTAGGTGGGACAATGCGGTTGGGAGCTTATCCTTGTAAGATTAAGAAGAAGA
>JAUYDQ010000089.1 GCA_030691725.1 Candidatus Omnitrophota bacterium | reverse complement strand
TATTCTTATAGCAAAACTTCGCTTATGCCAAGCGGTGAACCCCGGTTCGGTGGAGGGGCTACTACTGCTAGTGGTTCTTCTGCTGCGTTAGCATTATCCAATAAATTACAGACAAAGCGCAAGGGCCAAAGCGTGGATTTGCTTGATTTTAACGTAACTAGTAGCTATGCTTTTAAGCCAAAGACGGGTAGTAAAAGAGGAAGCAGCCTTTCGGATTTTCTTTTTACACTCAAGCTTTTACCTTATTCCTGGATGACTATAAATAGTGATGCTACTTATGTGCATTCCGGTGCACGTGATAACGTAAATTACCATCATTTTTCCAATGTGAATTACGATCTTAATTTTAATTTTGCAGAAGACCGTTCCTTTGCTGTAGGGCAACGTTACCAGTTCAAGGGTGGCAACGAGTTAACTTATAATTTGAAGTGGCGCTTGAGTCCGAAATGGAAGTTTTCTGTTTATGAGAGATTCAATAGGGGCCATGGCCCGACTTTAACAAGAGGTTTAAGGGAGCAGGAATACAGTTTATCGAGAGATTTGCATTGCTGGACCTGGGATGTTACCTATAATGTAAAGAAAGGGCACGGGGAATCTATCTGGTTTATATTCAGGTTAAAGGCATTCCCTGAATTAGAATTTGAGTATAATCAGACTTACCATGTGCCTAAACCAGGCTCGCAATCAAATCCGTAATATTAATATAATTACAGCTTTTATTTTATGCTGGAGAAAGGTTATATAAGATGAATATATCTATAATTGGCACCGGTTACGTAGGCTTAGTTACAGGCGCGTGCCTAGCGGAATTAGGGAATACGGTTACCTGTACTGATAACAATCATGAAAAAATCTCAGAACTTAAGAGATGCGTTATTCCTATATATGAGCCGGGATTGGAAGAGTTGGTGAAGATTAATGTAAAAAAGAAAAGGCTCTTCTTTACTACCAGCGTTAAAGAGGCAGTAAATAACTCTGAAGTGATATTTATTGCTGTTGGTACGCCTTCTTTAGATAATGGCGAAGCAGACCTGACTGGCGTAGAGAATGTAGCGCGTAATATAGCGCTAAATTTGACCGGTTACCGCCTCATTGTTGAAAAATCTACTGTGCCGGTTGAGACCGGAAAATGGGTTAAGCATACCATCTCAACTTATATTAAACATAACATTAAATTTGATATCGCCTCAAATCCAGAATTTTTAAGGGAGGGGCAGGCAATAAATGATTTTATGCACCCGGATAGGATTGTTATCGGCGTAGAATCAAAAAGGGCAAGGGACATCCTGGCAAGTCTATATAAACCTTTAAATGCACCTTTGGTTATTACTGATATTAAATCCGCAGAATTAATTAAACACGCCTCCAATTCATACCTCGCAACTAAAATTTCTTTTATCAATGCTATCTCACAAATATGCGAGAAAGTAGGCGCGGATGTAGTAGAAGTTGCAAAGGGTATGGGTTTGGATAAAAGAATTGGTTCCAGCTTTCTAAATACGGGTATAGGATACGGCGGCTCGTGTTTCCCCAAAGACGTAGATGCGTTTATTAATATAGCGGAAAAATTAGGTTGCAATTTCGATTTACTTAAGGCAGTAAAAGAAATTAATCAGCAGCAAAAAATCTTCTTTCTAAATAAGATAAAGGGCCTGTTATGGATAATCAAAGATAAGGCTATAGGAATACTGGGGCTGTCATTTAAGCCGAACACCGATGATATACGCAATGCCCCTTCCATAGATATTATTCGGGCCTTACAATCAGAAGGTGCTAAAATAAAAATTTATGACCCTTGTGCAATGGAAAAGGCAAAGGAATTATTAAATAGAGTCAGGTTTTGTAAAGATCCCTATGAGGTTTGTAGAGGAAGCGATTGTTTATTGATTATCACAGAGTGGGATGAATTTAAAGAATTAGATTTTTTTAAGATTAAAAAATTGCTTAAAAGGCCGTTTATTATAGACGGTCGCAATATTTATGATCCGGAAAGGATGAGAAAGTTAGGTTTTACCTATGCGGGCATTGGTAGGGGAGGTGTTCTTAAGCGATAGTTAGCAATAATTAGCTTTCTGGGCGCGGGACAGCGTTTAAATAAAAGATGGATAATTTTATTAAGGAATTCAAAAAAAGAGTTCATAAGAAAGAAACCAAAATTGCCGTTGTAGGTTTGGGTTATGTAGGCCTGCCTTTGGCAGTAGAGTTTGCTAAAAAAGGCTTTGAGGTTTTAGGTATAGATATAGATAGGGATAGGATAAAGCATATTAAAAGAAAAGAATCTTATATTAGCGATGTCGCTACAAAGGAATTAAGACAGGTGCTAAATTTAAACAGATTTAGCGCTAGCAATAATTTTGAAGCCTTGAGAAATGCCGACATTATTATAATCTGTGTGCCCACGCCCTTAAAGAGGAAATATCATCCTGATATTTCATACATTAAGCAGGCAGTGAATTCCATTGCGCAGAATATCAAGAAAGGTACTTTGATTATTTTGGAGAGCACTACCTATCCGGGAACAACCGAAGAGGTGGTTCTGCCGCTTTTAGAATCTAAAGGTCTGGAATGCGGTAAAGATTTTTATCTGGCGTTTTCTCCTGAGCGTATCGACCCAGGTAATACCAAATATACTTTAAATAAAATTCCTAAGGTTGTGGGCGGTGTCACTAAGGAAGCAACAGAATTAACCATAGCGGTCTATAGAAATATCATTGATAAAATTGTACCGGTTTCTTCGGCCAGGGTTGCGGAAGTAGTAAAGTTATTGGAGAATACTTTTCGCCTGATTAATATTGGTCTCATAGATGAATTAGCCATGATGGCGCATAAAATGAATATAGATATTTGGGAGGTTATCGAGGCAGCAAAGACCAAGCCATTCGGTTTTATGCCTTTTTATCCGGGACCGGGCGTAGGCGGTCATTGTATAGGTAAAGACCCATTATATTTATACTGGAAGGCCAAACATCATGGCTTTAAGTCCCGTTTTATAAAACTGGCCTCGGATATTATTACATATATGCCTGAATATGTGGTCGAAAGGGTTATTAATTTATTAAAGGAAAAATATCAAAAATTAACTAAAATAAATGTTCTGGTTATCGGCGTTACATATAAAAAAGATGTAAAGGACTTAAGAAAGTCACCGGCCTTGGATATAATCGATGCTTTTCAGAAAAGAGATATAAAGGTTTCTTATTATGATCCGCTGATTCCTTATTTAAAATTAAATCATATCAATCTTAGGTCTATTAAATTAAATAAACAAGAATTGGATAAGTTCGATTGTGCAATAATTACTACTGACCATTCAACTGTCGATTACGATTTTATATTAAAGAACTCCCAGCTTATCTTTGATACTCGTAATGTATATAATGATTTTACAAATGACAAGGTAATAAAACTATGAGTAGATTCTTAGTAACCGGTGGCGCGGGTTTTATAGGCTCGCATATTGTTGAGGCATTAGTAAAGAGGAAGCATTTTGTCAGAGTTGTGGATAATTTTTCCAGCGGCAGGAAGAAAAACCTGGCGAAAATAATAGATAAGATAGAATTAATTAAGGGCGATATCCGTTCCCAGGACACCTGTATCAGGGTTACCCGGGATATCGATTTTGTTTTACATCA
>JAUYDQ010000072.1 GCA_030691725.1 Candidatus Omnitrophota bacterium | reverse complement strand
GGTATCGCCGTATCTGGCTTCCTTGATTAAAGTTAGTTTCCCGCTCTCTTTTGGCAATTGCTCTTTCTTGAAATGCTGAACCACCACAAAACCATTGGGCGCTAATATATCATAAGCCCCCAGCATTTGCAAGATTTTTTTTGACATCTCCTTATGGCTTTGGCTATGGCTTTGGCCAAAGGAGGCCAAACCATGGCCTTCTGGCCTATAGTAAGGCGGGTCTAAGAAGATAATATCGAATTTTCTCTTGTTCTTGCGAAAGGCTTCTATAGCATCCCCGGCTTCCTTGGGATATACATCGCATGCTTTCGGCTCCAGGGACTCTATATTTTTTCTGATTGCCATCAGGCAACTGGGATTATATTCCACTAAGGTCAAATCTGTCACCCCTCTAGATACAGCTTCAAAACCCACGGCACCCGAGCCGGAAAACAACTCCAAGAAAGAGAGGCCTTGGATATCACCCAGAATATCAAATAAGGCCTTTCTCACTTTATTCTGTGTCGGCCTTATGCCTGCGGGCATCTTGATTAACCTGCCTTTATATTTGCCAGATATTATGCGCATCGCGAATTACCCCACCATCATCAATTTCTCGTATTCAGGAAATCTCTGCAAGAGTTTTTCTTTCAACAACCCATTCTGGCGCATTTCTAATTTAGGGTCTAAATGTGTGAGTCTTATTGCCTCTTCCCTTGCCTTTTTTAACAGCTGCATCTGCGTTAGAGGATTGGCAATCCTTAATTCGGAAAGGCCTGACTGGCGCAACCCAAAAAATTCACCCGGCCCTCTAATTTTTAAGTCCTCTTCGGCAATACGAAATCCATCGTTATATTTTATCATCGCCTCAAGGCGTGCTTTTGCTTCGGGTGTCTCGGCGTCGGATATAAGTATACAAAATGATTCCTGTCTTCCCCTTCCTACGCGGCCGCGCAATTGATGCAATTGACTCAAACCAAAACGCTCGGCACTTTCTACCATCATACAGGTAGCATTGGCTATGTCAATACCAACCTCTAAGACTGTGGTAGACACCAGAAGATCCAGTTCTTTTTGCTTAAACTTTAACATAATCTCATCCTGCTCGCTTTGTTTTAATCTGCCGTGGATGAGGCCTAACTTGAATTCTTTAAATTCACCTGATTTTAATTCGCTATACATCTTTTTCGCACCTTTAATATCCAAAACATAAGATTCCTCGATTACAGGATAAACAATATAGGCTTGAGAGCCTTGCCGTAACTGGTCTTTGGCAATCTCATAAGCTGAAGACTTATTTTCTTGCGTAAAATGCATTGTCTTAACTGCAAGCCTTCCGGGAGGTAATTCATTTATAATAGAAACATCTAAATCGCCATATAAAGTAATCGCCAGGGTCCGTGGTATAGGTGTGGCGGTCATAATCAGGACATCGGGATTAGCCCCTTTGACGGGTAATAAAGCCCGCTGGCCCACGCCAAATTTATGCTGCTCATCAATCACCACCAATCCCAGGTTCTTAAATTTCACTGCCTCCTCTAAAAGCGCATGCGTGCCAATGGCTAAATTTATCTCTCCCTCTGCTATTTCTTTATACATCCTCTTTTTTTCTTTTTCATTTGCGCTGCTGGTAAGTAATCCCAGCCTCACTCCCCTTGACTGTGCGCTGATTTTATCATAATGCTGCCTAGCCAGTATCTCTGTAGGCACCATAAAAGCAGCCTGATATCCTCCTTGAATTGCCATAAGGCCGGCAATAGTAGCTACCACTGTCTTACCTGAGCCCACATCACCCTGCAAGAGCCGTTGCATGGGTTCTGCCGCAGCCATATCTGCTTTAATTTCACCAATGACTTTCTCCTGCGCTCTGGTCAACTGAAAAGGCAGGCCTGTTATAAAGTTTGCTACTAGTTCGCCCTCTACCTGATGCGCTATGCCTTTCCTCTGCTTCTTTTTTACTTTTCTTAAAGCCAGTGGTATCTGGAACAAAAAGAATTCCTCAAAAGAAAGCCGGCTCAGGGCCTCTTTTTGTATCTCGAAATTATCGGGGAAGTGTATGGCAAGAAGGCTTTTGGCTAAGTTCAACAGGTTATTCCTCGACCTTATATCAAAGGGGAGAAAGTCGTTAATCTTAGGTAAGTATTCATCTAACGCATATTTTATAATCTGTCGTAAACGACGCTGCGTCATAGCTTCGGGCAGAGAATAAATAGGTGTGATTCTGCCTATATTCAAAGACTCATCGCTTTTAGAAGAAACAACCTCAAATTCCGGTGAATTCATCTGCAGCCGGCCTGCATATCGCTCTATCCTACCGTATAAAATCAAGGTTACGCCTACTTTAAAATATTCCTTTAGATATGGCTGATTAAACCAGACGCAGAATATCTTAGCGGTAGAATCTCCTACAGCCACCTCAATTATACTAAAGCCCCTGCGCCTGAAAGATCGCCGTTCTCCTCTGGCTAGAACTTGCGCTTTTATGGTGTAGGTTTGGTCTTCTTGTAATTTGGAGATAGAGATAAAGTTTGTGCGGTCTTCGTAACGCCGGGGGAAATAATATAAGAGATCTTCTATAGTATTTATGCCGAGTTTGTTAAACGACTTAGCCCTTTTAGGGCCGATTCCCTTTAAATATTGAAGAGGCACAACCAGTGATTTTTCCATTCGCGGGATTAAAGGGTAATTTGCGGTTGTTCTTCTGTTTCTGGCTGGGTTTCTTCGGGTATAGATGGTTCTTGTTCAGGTTCAGCCTTAGGTTTGACTTTACCTTGCTTCACTTCTATTTCAAAGGAAGCGGTAGAAAAGGTTTCATTTTTTATTTTTACTTCACTCGGTTCAATCTTAAACTTACCAATATCAGTAGGAGCCAAAATAAACGCATAGACAAATATGGTCTTTATATTGCCTTTAGTAAACGAGACTGTCGATGACTGAGCCGAAGATATTACTCTAAAACCTGTAAATTTAGGCAGTTGAGGCGTAGGTATATTTTTTTCGGATGAGGTAATTATAAGTTTATAGGTAATGGCATCATCGGTTGTAACAATGGTTTTATCTACTTCGGCTTTTATGGAAGCCTGGGCAAAAGCTGTAGCTATAAATAAGGATGTAAAGATTACGGATAATATAATTATCTTCTTCATTGTTTTATTCTTTATTATTTTCCTGTAAGCGTAAAAGCTTTGCCATCCCAACGGTAAATACTCTTTATTCTGCCGCCGGAACATCCAATGGCTTGAGTTGTTTCTTCAACTATAAGAACAGGAATACCCTTTTTAATTTCAAGTTTAGTATTTGGACTATTAAGTATGCGCTCAAATATAATATTTCCTTTATCATTAGTGAACTTTATTACTTTAACGCCGCTTGAATTAACGCCCGTAGCATAAATAGCTACAATTTCTTTTATGCCATCATTATCTAAATCCACCTGCTGTAAATCACGAAAAACTAAAACATCATCCAGAACTCCCCTTTTTGCCTGCGGCTTAGGTGCCTTAGATGATGTTACGCATCCTGATAATAAAGATAGTATTAATACAAATAAAATTTCTATTCCCCGCATAAGAATTACCTGTTTCTTAACCATTGGGCACCTGCCTTTTTATCTAAAATTATAGTGTTTTCTGACCGCTTCTTTTATATTCCAGGTGCAGGATAAACCCTTGGGAAAACTTACAAAATCACCTTTACCAAAACTTACGCTTTTGCCGTCTTTGGTTTCTACGGTGACTTTGCCTTCCAAGAAAAAACATTCCTCTATACTATCATAGGCCCAAGGAAACCTTGAAACTTCCTTCTCCCATATCGGCCACCCAAACACACCCATTTTCTTCAGTTGGTCTTGACCCAATTTTTGCACTTTTATTTCCATCTTAACTCCTTTCAAGAAAATCACCTTTAGCGATAACCTTAAGGTGCGATTTTCAGTGGTTAGGGAAGTGTTTTATACTTTCCTACACCATGAATAATTTTGACTGTGGTGTGGCACCCATCCTGCCATGGCCAGAGCATGGCAAATACGGTATCTTTCCCTTCATTCCTAAGATAGAGACTCTGGTCAAATCTAATACCGCCGAATTCTTCTATAGCCTCCTCGATCTGAGATGATAATCTGTCTTTAGAGGGATAAGCTGATAAACCCAAGAATTTTTCCAACCTCACCTTAAGTTTCTCCACCTCATCCCTGACCACCACCGCTTCAAAATAATTATCGCTGTCCATACGTAGGGTATCAAAACGAATGTGTTTGAGCTCAGCTTTAAGCTCGTTGAATTTCATCAAACCTCCCTTTCTCTTCAAGGCCTTTTTTTAACCAACAACTCAAACCAAGTGAAGCGAGTGGAATTACCACTGGGAAGGCATTAAAGGTTGAACGTCCCAAATCGCCTCTTCCTAATAACACACCCATAAAAATAATGAGGATTAACCATGACCAACGCTTAAGAAGTAAAGGAATCTTACACCTGGCCAGTGCGTACAGCGCAGGAATCCAGGCAAATCCGAAAGATAAAAATACATTGATTAAGCCATTGGGAGTAATAAGACGTAATAATTGAGTAGGGCAATATCTTAGCGTACCTCCTGTAATGTAATCATCTAAAGGTGAAAGAGCGAACTTAACACGTACCACTCCATACAACAGTAGGCCCGGAACAAGCACAAAAAGCATCCCTGCCTTGCGTCGCCAAGGAAACAACGATAACAAAATGAGGGGAATTGACAGAATAACCAATTCCTTGGCTAAGACGCCGATGGTATGAGCAAATAATAACCACCACAGATTATTCCGCTGAATGCTAATCATGCAGAGTAAAAAAAAGAAAAAAAATGCAGTATCAGCCATTGGCAGACCAGCGCTGCGTATCACAGTTTGCGAGCTTAAGAATAACATTCCGCCTAAGAAGCTTTCAAAATAACTCATCCCGAATCCCCGCTGTAAAAAATATAACGCCACACACGCCCCAAGCAAAAAGAAGAAATTAACTATACCGAACTTCATCGCCACCCTCGTAAAAAGATCAAAGGACCTTTCGCCAGTGAATAACCAATCTGGCAGGTCAGGTACCAGACGAGCTAACAAAGGTACGAGGGGCCGATAAGCTCGTATCCCCCACACTGGCTCACCAAAATACATCTTCACATAATCAATAGAATCATTGTGCCCAATATATGCGGCAAGCTGAGGGTTATAGGTCTTGACATTGGTATAGACAATAGAAAGACTAAAGCTGACTACTACTAACACAAACACCATTAACTGCTTAAAGTCTTTAGAACTAAACCAGGCCATCGTATCAGTTTTTAAATTCCTTATCTTCTTTCTAAAACTACGCATACTCTATGACATTCACCCAAAATTATAATGTTTCTTCACCAGCTTTTTTATATCCTAAAGCGTATGTCGCAAATTTCTATGATAGTATTATAACCCCAAAACCAAAAACCCCAAGCTGAATTTTGCTTGGGATGAAGTTATTCTTGCAAGGTTACTATCTTGATATTTTTAATATCTCATATCTTAAAACCCCTGCCGGAACCTTAATTTCAACTACTTGTTTTTCCTTGTGATTCAATAAGGATGCTCCTACCGGAGAAGTAACGGAAATTTTACCTTCTGCATAATCTGCCTCTATCTCTGAAACCAAGGTATATTCCAACACCTCTTGCGAATCCAAATCCTTAAGCGTAACTGTTGCCCCTATTAAAACCTCATCTTTAGCGATATTCTCATAATCAAGAATCCGGACGTGGGTCAATTTGTATTCTAACTCTGCAATCCGCTTTTCATTCAATCCCTGCGCCTCTTTTGCTGCGTCGTATTCAGCATTCTCGCTGATATCGCCATGAGACCTGGCTTCTCCTATGGCCTTACTCAGTTGTCTGCGTTTTTCTTTCTTTAAAAAATCCAATTCTTTTATTAATTTTTCATAACCGTTTCTGGTTAAATATATATCGTCCATAAATTATCCTCTTTTATTCGTGTGTAATATATTGTATCTCTTAAACCACGAACCCCAAGCAGCCTAAGGAATTCATAGGGATCCCTGAAAAATCATCTTATAATAACGGATTATCGACTGCAGGGAATTAAAAAGTACAGCTCCAAGAAAATAACTCAGTATAATAATGATGGCACTTATTATTATCTTTGCTTTTGGGCTAAAGCGGGGATTAAGCCAGGCTAACGGCAACGCAAAAGGGCCAATACACAGAAAGGCTATTACTAATACTGAAGTCTTGAAATACCACTTCTCCTGCGGCTTATTATTCATCTCATCACACTAGAATATTATACCTCCCAAACCAAAAAACCCAAGCAAAATCCCACTAATGTGTCAGCCCGCGTAAGAAATCAGCTATTTTTTCTTTGAGAAGGCGTTCTGAATCATAGAAACAACTGTTATGCCCACCGCGTATCTGCAGGAATTCCTTTGGTGGAGGTGCTGCCTCGTAAAGCTTGCGGGCCAAAGCATAAGGAACAATTTCGTCGTTAAGGCTGTGGATGATAAGCTTAGGGACCTTTATGGATTTTATCTTGCTCTCTGAATCGAAACGTATGGAGAATACCCAGTAAGGCAGAAATGGATAGATATTTCTTGCCATATCCTTACCGCTGGAAAAAGCGCCCTCTACTATCAATGCGTAGAGCCTATATCGGCAAACCAAATCAATAATAGCGGCACTGCCCAAAGACTCGCCATAGCCGATAATCCGATTCTCCTGCATCGAACGGGATAATAAATAATCATACGCTGCCTTTGCATCAAGATACAAGCCCTTCTCAGAGGGGCTCCCCTTACTTAACCCATAGCCGCGGTAATCAAATATAAACACATTACATCCTAACTGGTGAAAAAAATTTATCTTTTCCAGGCGATGGCTGATGTTTCCGGCATTACCGTGGCAGAAAAGAATGGTAAACTTCGCACCCGGGGAGGGAATAAACCAGCCATTCAGCTTGAGATTGTCCGAGGTTTGAAAGAATATATCTTCAAAATCTAAGCCGCTCACCGATGGTAGAAATTCAATTACTTTGCTCGGATAGAAAAGTGAACGCCTCTCAAAAGATCTGAGAAAGGCGAAAACCGCTGCCACGATTAAAAATAGCAGTAATATTTGTAATATACTTTTTAAAGTTGCCATTTTACATAATTATAACTCCAAAACCAAAAATTCCAAGCAAAATTAGGCTTGGGACAACTTACTGGTAATCCTATTTCGGGGACAGCCCTTTATGAAAACGTTTTCTGATTTATACTAATTAGCCTTGATTTTTTCATTTAGATATTGCATACTTTTACTAAGCGTTTACTCAACAGGAGGTTGGTAGGATAGCGAAAGCTATTAGGCCTATCACCTACAAGAAAACCCCCAAAATTTCGGGGGTTTTTTGTTGGCTAAAATAAAAAACCCCACAACTTTTGATTGCAGGGTTTTTTATTTAAAGGAGCACCGACCTACTCTCCCGTACCCTTACGAGTATAGTACCATCGGCCCTGAGGGGCTTAACTTCCGTATTCGGAATGGGAACGGGTGTTTCCCCCTCGGTATGAGTACTCCAAGTTTTCAAAAACCTCAACAACTACATATTTAGGTAAAACTACAGATAAACCGATTGCCAGATTTATCCCTCGTTTCCAGCACTTTTGCTTGAAGGAAACTTGGGACTAAATCTCTCTGCTTTCGCAAAAAGATTTATTAGGCCAAGCCGATTGGCCGATTAGTACGCATTAGCTGAAATCCTTACGGATCTTACACTTTGCGCCTATCAAGGTCGTAGTCTACGACCAGCCTTCATCCTCGGCCTTACGGCCAAGGAAGGGATACCTATTCTTGGGGGGGGCTTTGCACTTAGATGCTTTCAGCGCTTATCCTTTCCGAACATAGCTACCCGGC
The DNA here is from genome assembly GCA_030691725.1 of Candidatus Omnitrophota bacterium. Lineage (GTDB taxonomy): Bacteria > Omnitrophota > Gorgyraeia > Gygaellales > Profunditerraquicolaceae > UBA1562. The sequence continues at coordinate 557 of JAUYDQ010000072.1, read as the reverse complement.
CTTTGCCCTTGGCAGGACAACCGGAACACCAGAGGTTCGTTTCTCTAGGTCCTCTCGTACTGAAGAGAACTCCCCTTCAAGTATCCTTACGCCCACATCAGATAGAGACCGAACTGTCTCACGCATGATTACCCACTGTTACCAGTGGCATAGACTATATCTTCATCCTCTTTCGAGGAGTTGACGTATTATAACTGCTTTATTTAGCAGCTATCTCGAGCTTTCGCTCTCAGTCGTTACGGGGGTTAGTAGCTCCTTTCTATTCAAGAAACCTTCTACTTTCTTTGCGTTATTAGTTTTCTTCTTGGAATAGTTAAGGGTTGCGTAAGAATCAAATACGTTTGCCAAGAAACCTGCGATATATGCTTTCGTTGATTCTTCCATCTACAACCTTCCCTCGGTATTACCCCTGCAGCGTTCGACCTGCAGTCGGGCTTCACCGATATTAGTCAATTCTCTTTCCGTATTACTACGGAAAAACGCAGTGTTATCTACGTTCTGAACCCAGCTCGCGTACCCTTTTAACCGGCGAACAGCCGGACCCTTGGGACCTTATA
>JAUYDQ010000029.1 GCA_030691725.1 Candidatus Omnitrophota bacterium | reverse complement strand
TCTTTCCGTGCAACAATAACAAGGGTCGACCGCTGCCAGAGTAATTGCGCTATCCGAAATAGTGCCGCCCACTGCTGCGACTTTATTGGAAGCCACATTCATATAGCTCGGAGCACGAATCTTATGCCTAATCGGCCGATTAGTGCCATCGCTTCTGACATAATGAAAACATTCTCCTCTCGGTGCCTCAACCCTGCCAATCCCTTCTCCGGGTGGCACATCCTTTATATTAGCATCGATTTCGCCTTTGGGCATCTTATTCAGGCACTGACGGATAATATTTATTGACTCATAAAGCTCTAAAATTCGAACCTTTGTCTTAGCAAATATATCGCCTTCTTTTTCTACAATCACATTCCAACCCACTCTATCGTATGCGCCGTAAGGGTCGTCCCTGCGCACATCTATATTTATCCCCGAAGCCCTGGCTGTAGGGCCGACAACGCACCAGTCAACTGCCTGTTGTTTAGTCAAAATACCAATGCCCTTAAGCCGCGCCTTTATGACGGGGTCATCCATTACTGCCCCCTTAAACATATCAACGGCCGGGACTAAATCATCCATGGCTTTCTTTAATATAGGAATATCTTCATCTCTTATATCGCGCCGCACACCGCCTACCTTGCTCATCCCGTAATGGTTGCGGTTGCCTGTCATCATCTCGAAACAATCCAGCACCGGCTCTCTGTATTTCCAGGCCCACATCCAGACAGTATTATATCCGATAAAATGCCCGGCTAAGCCCAGCCACAATAAATGGCTGTGGACTCTCTGCATTTCATCAATAATTGTGCGTATATAGAGAGCTCTCTCGGGAACAACGTTTGCCTCACCACCCAATATATCTTCAACTGCTAAAACAAAAGCATAGGGGTGGCTCGAAGAACAAATTCCGCAGATACGCTCAACCAAAAAAGCCACCTGGTCAAAGTGTTTATGTTCAGATAGCTCTTCAATACCGCGGTGCATATAGCCGATAACGATGTCAATATCAACGACCTTTTCTCCTTCTACGTAAAGCCGGAAAAGCTCCGGTTCTTCTTGTAACGGGTGATACGGACCTATGGGTATGATAACTTTATGACTCATGGTTATGCCTCAACGGAAATTTGCCTTCCGGCCACTCGTCAGCTAAAAGTAAGCGTTTTAAATCCGGGTGGCCGATAAAATTAATCCCCAATAACTCCCACATCTCCCGCTCAATCCATTCCGCACCCTTAAATAGAGGCGCAATAGAATCTATCTGGGGGTTTTTCTTATCTTCTATTAAAACACGCGCAGAAACAATTTGACCGGTCTTATCGAAACTAAAATGATAAAGTATCTCAACACCTTGCGGCGTATCAGAGCCTGAGGCAGTAGCAAATCTTAAACCCAAATCCTCAAATAAAAAGCTAGCTACTTCTCTGATATCTCCCGGTTTAATTGAGAAGTATATCCTTTTTGCCGAATGCTCATGCCAGTTAATTATTTTACTAGCCAACTTATCTTTGATCTCATCTACTATAGACATTATTTCTGGCCTCGTACTTTTTGTATTAATTTTGCTATTCCCGCAATCATTGCTTCAGGTTTTGGCGGGCAACCCGGTATATAGACATCTACGGGAACTATCTCATCCACGGCACAAGGACTATTATAAGAGTCTCTAAACATCACTCTTCCGCAGGCACATCCACCTATGGCAACGACCAAACAGGGTTTAGGCGCCTGACTATAGAGTTTCTTTAGCCGTTCTTTGGTTTTATAATTAGGAACTCCTGTTACCAAAAGTGCATCCGCATGCCTGACGCTACCCACTAAAACTATCCCAAACCTTTCCACATCATACCGCGGCGTAATAAGGTCTAAAACTTCGATATCGCAATTGTTGCAGGGAGACGTCGCAGCATGAAATACCCAAATTGACTTAGTTAGTGCCTTTAATTTAAGATTCATCTAATATCCCAGTATTGCCAATATAACTGCAATCACAGCTAAGATAGTAACCGGCCCCCAAAAAAACCTTAATGCCTGGTCAATGCGTAAGCGCGGATTGGTATTTTTAATCAGTATAATTATTACTAATAATGCGGTATATTTACCGATCAACGCTAAAGGGGTTAGATTACTCCCCCAGAATAAAATTATTAATAATAAAGGCATTGTATAAAGTAAAATTGCCTTTGTCAATTTAAAGATAGCCAAAGGCAGGCCTGAATATTCGATAAATACCCCCGCCATTATCTCCTGTTCTGCTTCAGACATATCAAACGGCACAAAACCCAATTTTGCCTGCATACAAAATATGGTTACCATAAATGCCAATATCCCGGACCAAGAAGCCAAATTTGAACCAAAATTTATCTGGTGATTCAAAATTGAGCCAATCTGTATGGTGCCGGCGGATTTAATTATCACGACAATTATGGATAATATGAACGGTAACTCGTATCCTAAAACCAATTTCATCTCTCTTGACGCTCCTACAGAAGCCAGGGGGTTGCGTGAGCTAGAGGCGCCAATAATTATTGCTATGGCGGGAATAATCAAAAGATATAAAACCACAATTAAATCACCGGCAAAGCTTTCCAAAGGCAAACGCGCAGTAACGCCTAAGATGGTGGATACTAAAACCGCACTTAAGAGTCCTAAAAATGGAGATAATAAGAAAGTTAATTTTGCCGCACCCTGCGGTATAATTGTTTCTTTTCCCAATAATTTTACAATATCTACGAAATTCTGATACCAGGGCGGGCCCACGCGCCACTGTATACGGGCAGTCACCTTTCTGTCTATCCATCCGGCAATTAATCCTATGCAGGCACTAAATAAAAATCCGGGAAATATCAGATAATTAAATAAGATTATCATTTTTTCTTAGCTTGTATATCTTCTTTAGACCATTTTAGCGTATGTACAGCCAAATGTTCACCGACAAAATAAATATTTTTTTCTAAATCCTCTTCTATTTCTTCAATCTCCAGTGCTTTTTCAGGGCAACTGGTTACGCACTTAGGAAGTTTTCCCGATATCCCTATGCAATAATCGCATCTGGAATCTAAATAAGGGATAAAATCGGCAAAAACAATCCCGAATGGGCAAGCAACAGAACAGGATTTACAACTTGTACAGCGCATCTTGTAACGCTTAAGGTGCCCGTCACTAACGCGCTCAAGGGCATTATGATAACATGAATTCACACAGGGCGCCTCTTCACAGTGCCGACAGATAGTAGCAAAGGTAGCGTATTCGCGTAGAGATGCAATGCCGTTATTCTGGGGATGATAGAAATAATCGCAACAAACTTTACACTCTTGACACTTATTACAGATTTCTAAATCCACAAATAGGCGTTTCATAGTTTAATCCCAAAT
>JAUYDQ010000135.1 GCA_030691725.1 Candidatus Omnitrophota bacterium | reverse complement strand
AAAATATTGTTTCTTCCCGGCCAGATGTCATTACCTAAATGCGTGCCTGAGGTGCTACCACGGCCAAAAGTACCCATAACCTTGGTATAATTCTGCAAACCGCAGCTAGTCAAAATCTCCATCACTTCAGCATCTATGGCTTCGTTATAGGTAACCATTACCATTTTAATCACTTTTTCTTGCCCCCGTTTTTCTTAATTCTTGCCTCCACTACCGCATAAAGCGTGGGTACAAATAACATGGTAATTAAAGTTGAAATGCTTAAACCGCCGATCATGGTTATACCCAATGGTTGCCATACCTCAGAACCCTCGCCTCTGGATATAGCCAAAGGCAGGAGGCCCACCAGCGTGGTAATAGTAGTCATCAGTACTGGCCTCAACCTTTCTTTACCGCCGAGAGTAACTGCTTCGAGCATTGATAGACCTCTTGCCCGCAGGATGTTTATGTAACTTATCAAGACGATTGCATTATTTACGACTATACCCATAAGCATAATTATTCCCAGGAAGGTGATGACGCTCAAGGTTGTCCCGGTTAAAAGAAATCCCAAGAACACGCCAGTGAAGGTAAAGGGAACGGCAAACATGATGATAAATGGGTCTAGTAGGGATTCAAACTGGGCAGCCATAACCATATACACCAGCGCAATGCCCAACATAAGTAAAAGGGTTAAGTCCCTGAATGCCTTAGATTGTTCCTCTGCTTCACCGCCAAAATTTAGCATCACACCTGAAGGCAGAATTATCTTCCCTAACTCTCTTTTGATATCTTCTCTGACCTTCCCCGCTGAACGCTTAAATACGTTACATTCCACCCTAACTACCCTTTCCCGGTTTTGGCGCTCAATCTCAACCGGACCCGCTACCTCATAAAGTCGGCTGAAATTAGCCAGCCTTACCTGTTTTCCAGTAAGCGGCGAAACCAGCGCCAAGTTTTCAACATCTTCTATTTTTGAACGCGATGATTCTTCTAACCTTACGAAGATATCGTAGGTTTCGCCCTTTTCCCGATATTTGGTGGCAGTTGAACCTTCGATAAATGTCTTGATACTTGAGGCTATGGTATTCATATTCAGGCCTAAGTTAGCTGCCTTCTCCCTATTTACCGCAATCCTTAACTCCGGACGATTTATCTCCCTTGAAATACTCACATCTACGGCGCCGGGAATCTTTTCCATAATCCCTTTTAACTTTTGCGCCAGAGTATTGGTCTCTTCAAAAGAATGCCCAATAATTTCCAGTTGTATAGCTTTACCTCCCATTCCGGTAATCATTCTGCCAATGGGATTGCCTGTGGAAATATCTACCTTTAACACGCCCGGAATGCGTCTTATCTGGCTTCTGATTATCTGGCCTATTTCAAAAACAGAACGCTTCCTTTCCTGTTTAGGCACAAGTTTTACTCCAGCCATAACAATATGTTCTCCAGATGACCCTGCCCCCATGGCCCTGCCCGCCCCTGGAGTGGTCCCCGGCCTGACAAAGATAAACTTTGCCTCAGGGACATATTTCTGCAAAATATCCTCAATCCTTTTGGCTACCTTATCGGTTTCTTCAATCCTCGTGCCTAAAGCAAGATTGACGGTGGCACGGATATCCCCGGTATCTTCCTCGGGAATAAATTCATTGCCGATAAAACGGGTAGAAAATAAGCTGAAGATAAATGCTCCTAAAAATCCAAAGATAACTATTTTTTTGTGTCCTAGGCAAAAGGCAAGTGACCTGGCATAAAAATCCTCCCAAGATTTAAACCACCTTTCAGATATATCATATAATTTCTTAATCCAAGTTTTACGTTGATCTTTTATCTGACCAGTTAGGGAGCTGGAATTAGTTTTAAACAATTTTGCGCAAAGCATCGGGCTAAAAGTCACTGCAGTGAAAAGGGAAGCCAGAAGAGTAACCGTAACAATAATCGCCAGTTCTGAGAACATAATACCGACGACACCGGTAATTAATAACATAGGTAGAAACACCACTACAGTAGTAAAGGTAGAAGCAGCAATAGCCAGAAACATCTCAGAGGTTCCAAAGATAGCCGCTTCCTGCGGCCTCTGGCCCCTTTCCAACTTTCGATATACGTTATCCACTACCACGATGGCATTATCCACCACCATACCACAGGCAATAGCCAAAGAAGAAAGACTGATCGTATTTATGGTCTTGCCGCTTAAGAAAAGATAGATAAAGGCAATAAGAAGGGAGAAAGGAATGGTCAGGGCAATAATCAAGCTGCCTGTAAATTGCCGCAAGAAAAACCAGACCACCAGAATCACCAACACTATTCCCAGCCAAACTGATGACTTCAGCGAATCCAGTGCATTGATGATATCTTTGGAAGTATCAAAGATAGTAAACATCTGCACATCCGCGGGAAGAGCTCTCTCTAACCCCTTTAAAGTATTTTTTACGCGCTGGGCTACCTCCACGGTATTGACCCCTGTCTGTTTCTGAATCGACATCATCAGCCCACGGTGTCTATTAATTCTGACTTTCATCGTTATTTCCTTAAAACTATCTTCAATCCTGGCCACGTCTTTCAAATAAACAGATTTGCCATCGCGTTTACCTAAAATAACCAAATTTAATTCTTCGGGACTGGCAAATTCTCCGGGTAAACGCAAGAGATAATCGGTAAGCCCTGACTTTATACCTCCTAAAGGCTGGGTAATATTTTCCTGTTTGATAGCATTTTGTATATCCAGTATAGAAAATCCGTATCCTTCCAGTTGCTGCCGATTTATCCAGACATTTATCTGTCGTTCTAATGCTCCGTAGAGCTGAACTGTCCCCACTCCAGGAATCTGACGGAGGGCATCTCCTATCTTTTTATCAATCAAATCATAAAGTTGCGGATAAGTCTCTTCAGCGGTTACCCCTATAAAAAGGATAGGCGCCATCGCAGTATTAAATTTATAGATAAAAGGATTATCCATCTCATCCGGTATATCCGGCAGAAGTCGCTTGGCTAATTCAATGCGGTCGCGTATATCATTGGATGCCTCATCCAGATTCGTCCCCCACTTAAATTTAAGCGTAATCAAAGAGGCTCCTTCTAAGGAACGGGAGGTGAGCTTATCCAAACCAGGCGTAGTGGAAAGTTGATTCTCTAAGGGCTCGGTTACTTTTATCTCTACATCTTCGGGACTGGCACCAGCGTAAGATGCGATCACGGTTATTGCCGGCGGCTCAATTTCCGGCATCATATCTATTCCTAATCGTGACAGGCTATAAAAAGCAATAATAAGAATTGCCGAAAAAATCATTAAGTTTGTCACCGGTTTTTTAACGCCGAATTCAGGGAAGTTCATTTTTTTATTCTAGTTTTTGTTCTTCTTCTATTTCTACACTTACCTGGACATTATCCTTGAGCCTCTGCTGCCCCATAATTACCACGAGGTCGCCTTCCTTTAAACCCTCCCGCACTTCAAAATATGGCCCCTGGCGAATACCCAGGTTAACTTTTTGCAAAATCGCCTTATTATCCTTTACAACATATACATAGAGATTGGGCTCCTTGCCTATAATCGCTTCTTTTAAAATAACTGGGGTATTTTTGTGTTCCTGGAGAATCAATCTTACTTTAGCAAACATTCCAGATTGCAAACGATGCTGGGGATTATCTACAGTTATTTCAATCGGGGCTGAACGCGTGGTTAAATCGACAACCGGGCTGATCTTAGTCACCCGGCCAGAAAATTCTTCTTCTGGATATGCATCAACGCCAATCTGTGCCTTCTGTTCTAAAGAAACTCTGGGTAGGTATTTTTCAGGGGTATCCAAATCTATCTTTACCTTAACCATATCTACCACTAAAGCTATGGGTGTTTGTACAGTCACACTTTGACCGATGTCCACATAAACTCTGCCCACTATACCGG
>JAUYDQ010000075.1 GCA_030691725.1 Candidatus Omnitrophota bacterium | reverse complement strand
TAAAACAGAAGACAAGCGAAATGTTTCGTAACCTATAATCAAACCTGCAGTTACAATTACAGATATTATAAAGACTGCTGTTTTTGCGGTGACTTTTTTCAATATCGCCTCCTTAATAATAATATTAATATTTTAGTTTACTCCTTTGTATAATTATTGTCAAGCAGAAACGTTTTCTTTGATTTATATTTTTGCTCCTAATTCCCTTGCTTCCCCTAAGACAATCGATTCATCAATTTGATTTAGATTCTTGGCAAATCCTGAAAGGAGACATATATCACAAAGTCTATTTATCCGACGCGGGATACCACCAGTATGTTCATAGACAGCCTCCATCGCCTCTTTAGTAAAGACAGGCTCGCTTCTGCCGACAACCTTAAGTCTATGAATAATATAAGCAGCCGTATCTTCTAAATCAAAATTTGTCAGATGGCATTTTATAGCAATTCTTTGTTCAAATGGCTTATTAAGTTCTATCTTCTCTCTTAATTCTGGCTGACCAAATAAGAGTAAAGTAAGCAGGAATCTATTAGGTAGTTGAAAATTTAAAAGAAGCCTTAAAGATTCGAGTATCTGGACATCTTCAATGATATGCGCCTCATCGACAATAATAACTGAGTCCTTGCCATCGCGAGCATTATTAAGCAAGGCATTATTGAGATTATCTAATACAGAATTTATTAATACTTCTGTCTTCTTGGTGGGCAGGTCGTAGCTACCTAAGGATTTAGCTATTGCCAGGAGAAATTCCATATGGGAAAGTAAAGGGTAGTTTATAAAGGCGATTTTATATCTATCCGCGCTAAGTTCTCTTAAAAGCGCCTGGCCTAAAACTGTTTTACCGCAACCAAACACGCCGGTTAAAACCGCAGCGCCCTTTCTTTCTCTAACCGCATACAATAACCTGCCAAGGGCTTCGTCGTGTTGGCTAGAATGGTAGAGGAACCGAGGGTCGGGGGTATTCTCAAATGGTTTTTCTGTCAGTCCCCAATATTTTTCATACATTAGAATAATATTAATATAAAAAAGCTATAATTCAAGGATTTTCTTATATAGTGTCAAGTCTCAGGCTCTACCAGAAGAAACAATCATCTTCTTGATTTCTTTTGTAACCTTATGTTTGAGCAATTCATCAAGTGAAATCGGGATGACCAAGGACCAATTATTTTCACTTATTGTTCCGGGTGTGTTTATCCGGTATTGATACGGATCTCCCTTAAGTATGCCGGCCAAACTTAACCAGTCTAATATCGAGTGAATACAAAATATCGCTCTGGATTCCAGAGTCATTTTTAATACAGCGCTAATAATATCCTTATTTGCACTCTCCTGCATCGGGCCAGATATCTTTAAACATCTCCACAGTCTTTCTTTTTCTTGATAAGTATTCTCGTACATCTCGATAAAATCCGCTATTTCTTCTCTTCTTTTTCCTAAAATAGCTGCTAAACAATCGCTGGAAGTCACGCTATTTAACCAGCGCAATCTACCATGCTTTGAACGGCCCGAATCAAATAAATTTCCTTTTACACCGCTATAATCTATCCCCTGCTCAGCGCACTTTCTTCTAAAAAGCCCCTCATCAATTGTCCCTGCCTCATTCTCCCACCAGGCTAACCAGTTGGTTGTGTCATGGGTAGATAACATGGCTATAGAAAGAGTGCGGTAATTGCTAGGGCCCAGAAAGTCGTGTTTTACTTTCCAATCCTTCATCCAACGCTGAACATCATTACCGGGTATACCAAATTCTTCCAATGCCTGGGTACATACCTTAGGTATTACGCCTAAATCCTCAGCACACAGAAGCATCTTGGTGTTATTGAGGATAACGGATAATATACTTCTGCCCTGCTTGGCCCATTTATTTTCATCTTGGGGATCAAAAAATCCGTGCAAGCCCTGATTTTCTAAAGGTTCGCTATAAGGAATATTCCATATACGGAATAAGCCCACTACATGGTCTATTCTCAAGATGTCGTAGAATCCTTCAGCGTATTTAAGTTTCTCCTTTAAATATCTATAATCATCGCCGGATACCCTATCCCAATTATATGTGGGCATGCCCCAACGTTGGCCTTTTGCGCAATACATATCAGGAGGCGCGCCTGCTGCAAATTCTAATTTAAAGAATTCCTGATGCGCCCAGACATCTGCGCTATCTCTGGAAACAAGAAGGGGCAGGTCACCTTTCAGTAAAACCTTTTTTGACTGCGCGTATTCTTTAACTGCCTTAAACTGTTTATAGAGGTGCCACTGAATCCAAATCTGAAATACAATTTCTTTCTCATGCTTTTTCCGGAATATCTCAAGTTGTGATATATTGCGATTTTTATATTCGTCTTCCCATTCATACCAAGGTGCACCTGTGTGATAATCCTTAAGAATCTTATATAGCGCAAAATCATTAATCCAATAATTATTGTCTTCTATAAATTTTTTTAACTCTCTGGGGTTAGACTGGCCTTCCTCAAGAAATATATCCCATAGCAGGGCAAGTTTCCTTTTCTTTATTCGGTAATCTAGGTGTGCTTTGCCTTTAGGGAATTCATCCTTAAGTTGATTAATCCTTGCCTTAAGAGAATTTTTATTTGCGCCGGGGGTATCCTCTAAAGATATATATGCTGGCTCAAGGGCGAAAGAACTTAGGGAATCATAAGGACAAAAAAGAGAACCGAGTTCATTTAAAGGTAAGAGTTGAATTATAGAATTACCGCTTAATTTAGCCCAATCTATTAATAATTTTAAATCTCGGAGTTCACCTATCCCTATGCTCTTTTGGGAATAAATAGAAAATATAGGAACGAGTACCCCTGCTCTTTTTTGCACACCAATTCTTCCCCATTTATCTCTGGAGGGAGTTTTGAGAAGGTATTCTTTAAGATTTTGTTCAGGCATATTTGAGAGGTAACCTGATTTGAAATGAAGGACGGGATTTATATTATGTTATTGAATCTTTTTCTCTTTTATGTCTTTAGTCAAAATGACAGCCTCGGCAATTTCGCGCATGGATTTACGGCTATCCATGCTCTGTTTCTGGATTAATCTATAAGCCTCAGAGGGCAAGATATTCGCTTCTTGCGAGAGGATATCCTTTGCCCGCTCAATGAGCTTGCGGGTCAGGAGTGCTTCTTCGGCACTACGCGCCCGAAGGTCTAACTCTGCATTTTCAATC
>JAUYDQ010000107.1 GCA_030691725.1 Candidatus Omnitrophota bacterium | reverse complement strand
GATCCCCTGAGCTGCACCGGTAATAAAAGCTACTTTATTTTCAAGACGCATTCAATCTCCTTTTGGCTTATCTCGCTAGCAATGCTTATCTCGCTTGGTAGGGACAGTCCCTACTGCAAGCATTACTTACTTAAATTCAATATATCTTCCTTCTTTTCAATATTCGTTACTTGCGCTCTCTCATCAATGCGGCGCATAAGGCCTTTTAAGACCTTACCCGGACCAAACTCAAAAAATTGAGTTACGCCTTGGGATAATATAAATCGCATCGAATCTTCCCAAAACACACTCCCTGTAATTTGCTTAATTAAATTAGCCTTAATCTCTTCCGGTTTCGTTACCGGCTTCGCTGTCACATTGCTTACTATGGGAACCCGGGGAGTATTTATCTTTATCTTCTCCAATTCCCCGGCTAATTTTAAAGCTGCTCCCTGCATAAATGAAGAATGAAAAGCCCCGCTTACCTCTAATAAAATTACTCTTTTAGCACCCTGTTCTTCGGCTAATTTAGCTGCCTTTTCAATCTCTTTTATGCCCCCTGAAACCACTATCTGGCCGGGACAATTAATATTGGCAATCTCGGCTTTGGTTTCACGGCAAATATCCTTTACTACTGCTAAATCCAATCCTAAGATGGAAGCCATCCTGCCAGGAAATTTTAAGGCCTCCTCTTCCATAAATTCACCGCGTTTTCTTACCAAATACACAGCCTCTTCCAAACTTATCGCACCTGCAGCCACAAGCGCAGAATATTCACCCAAACTTAATCCCGCTGTATAACTGTGAACTGATGAACATAGTGAACTGTGAACTGATTTAAATGCCTCCCAGGCAGCAATGCTGGTAACTAATATCGCCGGCTGGCAATTCTGGGTCTGTGTCAATTCTAGCGCAGGCCCCTCAAAACAAAGTTTAGAAAAAGAAGAACCTAAAACTTTATCTGCTTTGTCAAAGACCGCTTTGCTCTCGAGGAACGCCGCGTATAAATCCTTTCCCATACCTATATACTGCGCACCCTGTCCAGCAAATAAAAGAGCAGTCTTCTCGCTTACCATTTAATTAAACAAGCGCCCCAGACTAAGCCTGCGCCAAAAGCATCTAAAAGAATAATATCGCCTTTTTTGATTCTGCCTACTTTAACTGCCTCACAGAGCGCTGTAGCAGTAGAGGCTGAAGACATATTCCCGTATTTTTCTATATTAAGGAAAACCCTGTCTGAAGGTAAACCTAATCTTTTGGCCATAGCCATTATAATGCGCACGTTAGCTTGATGCGGAATAACCAAATCTACATCTGAACATTTCAAACCCGCCTGTTTTAAAGCAATTTGCGCTGTATCAACCATAATCTTCACCGCAGACTTAAATATCTCATTGCCCTCCATCTTTATATAATGAAGCCGTTTATCAATCGTTTTATGTGTAGTAGGATTTCTTGAACCGCCTGCGGGCATCATCAATAAATTAGCCATTGAGCCATCGCTGCCAAAATAAGTTGAAAGTATCCCGCCGGATTTCACTTCAGATAAGACAGCAGCGCCTGCGCCGTCTCCGAACAAAACGCAGGTGCTCCTATCCTCCCAATCAGTAATAGAAGATAAAACCTCTGTGCCCACTACCAGGGCGTTCTTATAGGTGCCGCGCGCAATGAATTGCTGGGCAACAATTATGGCATAAACAAATCCCGCGCAGGCAGCGGAAATATCAAAACATACAGCGTTCTTTGCGCCCAAATTCGCCTGTACCAGACAGGCAGTGGAAGGAAACTGCATATCAGGAGTGATTGTGGCTATAATAATTAAATCCAAATCCTGGGGTTTTAGCCTCGCGTCTTTTAATGCCTCTTTGGCGGCATTTGTAGCTAAGTCAGAGGTTGCTTCCTGACTGGAAGCAATACGCCTCTCTTTTATCCCCGTGCGCGTAGTAATCCATTCATCAGAAGTATCTACCATTTTCTCTAAATCAGCGTTGGTTAAGATCTTCTTTGGTAAATACTCCCCGACTCCGATTATGCCTACTTTTTTCATATTTTAGTAACTAGCCCCTAGGTTTTATCGCCTCTAAGATTTTTTCGGTAAACTTTCGCTCAACTTCTTCCTTGGCAACCCTGATGGCATTCTTTATAGCCTTGGCATTGGAACGGCCATGGCCGATAATGACTACTCCATTAACTCCTAACAAAGGTGCGCCACCATATTCGGAATAATCCAACTCTTTCTTAAACCGCATAAGGCTGGGTTTTAGGAAAAGCAACCCTAACTTTCCTAACGGGTTGCTTAACAGGTGTTTTTTTAAAAAGACCTGCATGGTCTCAACCACAGATTCCGTGACCTTTAATGCGACATTACCCACAAACCCGTCGCAGACAACAATATCGCTCTTTCCGGAAAATAAGTCTTTGCCTTCTACATTACCGATAAAGTTAAGGTTACTCTTTTCGAATAGCTCGCGCGTCTCTTTGACAACATCTGTGCCCTTGCTCTCTTCTTCTCCGATATTTAAAAGGCCTATTTTAGGGTTAGGCCTGTTTAGTATGTAGTGGAAGTATGCATTTGCCATAATGCCATACTGGAATAAATGCAAGGGCTTTGCGTCAATATTGGCACCTACGTCAACAATTAAGGATATGCCTTTTAATGTGGGCACAACTATTGATATGCCAGGCCGCTCAATTCCAGGTAAAAGTCCTAATCCCAGGGTCGCGGCGTAAACAACTGCTCCTGTGTTACCTGCGCTGAAGAAAGCATCTCCGCGGCCTTCCTTGACTAAACTTAATCCTACCACAATAGAGGAATTCCTCTTTTTCCTGACACTTGTTGCAGCCGGCTCGGACATACCGATTACTTCACTGGCAGGATATACAGAAATATCGTCACCTTTGTACCCAAACTTTCCCAGCAGCGACTTTACTTTCTCCTCATCGCCTACCAGGTTTATCTGTATGTTGTATTCTTTGGCAGCGGCTATTGCACCTTCAATTACTACGCGGGGTGCGTGATCGCCGCCCATAGCATCAACGATTATTTTCATTTGCGCATCTCCCAACCAACGCTTATCTTGTCGTGGGACAGTCCCCTTCTTGGGGATGAGACCCTACTGCAGCGCTAGCATCCTTATTGTTTTTTCTTTTTCTTTTCTTTTATCTCTATCTCAATAACTTGCCTGCCATTGTAATAGCCGCAAACAGCGCAGATGTGATGAGGCAATTTTGGCTGTTTACACTGCGGACAGGGTGTAAGGCCAGCAGGGCTTAATTTCCAGTGTGTTCGGCGCCTTCTTCCGCGCGCCTTAGAATGTCTTTTTTTAGGTAATGGCACAGGAACAACCTCCTTCGTTCAAATTTTCTCCACATTTAGGGCATAAGCCTTTACAATCAGGATTACACAAAGGCTTTATGGGATAATCTAAGATTATTTCCTCTTTTATATCCTGATCTAAATCAATTATTGGCTCAGCCCTATTAACTTGATAGTTCAACCTTAGATTTTTTTTAAGATCGACTTTAAATTCCCTGAGGCAACGGCTGCAGTTTAAGTGTATCGAACCACTCAAACTTAAGGTCACAGTAACCGCATTGGTAATCTTAGAAACCTCTGCCTTTATCTTTACGGGCCCTAAGAATTTAACAATGTCAGTCTCTAAATCTAACGCAGAAGGATTAACTTGTTCCTCTAAGGTCAATCCTTCGAGGGATATCTTATTTATATCTATCTTCACCCCGCTCTTCCTCCTTCTTATTTTCTACCCTATTCCTTATATAATTAATTTATATAAGGAAGGGCGGGGTTCACGAAACCTTGCGCAACTTCTTTTTAAGCGCTTCTTCAATAAAATCCGGGACAAAGAAAGATAAATCCGCGCCCAAAGAAGCTGTTTCTTTTAAAAGCTTTGAGGAAAGATAACTGAAGGATTCTTGGGGCATCAAAAATATTGTTTCAATATGGGGATTTAGTTTTCTATTGGTTAAAGCCATCTGGAATTCGTATTCAAAATCAGAGATCATGCGTAATCCGCGGATTAATACCTTTGCTTTTTGCTTGCGTGCATAATCAATCACTAAACCGTCAAAATCATCTATAGTTATGCCTTTTAGGTCTCTGGTCGCCTTCTTCAGCATGCCTACCCTCTCCTTTACGCTAAAGAGCGGTTTCTTCTGGGGATTGTGCGCAACCGCAACAATAACTTCTGAGAATATATCCTGCGCCCGCTTTATCAGGTCAATATGGCCGTAGGTAACCGGATCAAAACTACCAGGATAAATCGCCTTCTGACACATCGCTTATCTCCCCAAATCTAGCTTATCTTGTCGCGGGACAGTCCCTTGGTTTCCTTCGGATTAGCTATCTGCGGGGACAGTCCCTGCTAGCTGCGCTTTTTTGTAAAATGACAGTACGGTATCGCCGTATCTGGCTTCCTTGATTAAAGTTAGTTTCCCGCTCTCTTTTGGCAATTGCTCTTTCTTGAAATGCTGAACCACCACAAAACCATTGGGCGCTAATATATCATAAGCCCCCAGCATTTGCAAGATTTTTTT
>JAUYDQ010000071.1 GCA_030691725.1 Candidatus Omnitrophota bacterium | reverse complement strand
ATTGGCAATTTTATTCAAGCTCCTTGCTATACGGTTAATATTTTCTAATTCAGGTAAGGACTCGACATTAAAAAACAAAATTCTTCCTCTTATAGCCTCTTCTATTTCTCTGTCCGTCTTACCCACTGAGGCATAAACAATATTCTCCGGAGGGCAACCAGCTACAATCGCCCGGAAGAGTTCTCCACCGGATACGATATCCTACCCCGCCCCTTTATCTACCAATGACTTAAGTATAGCGAGATTAGTATTTGCTTTAACTGAATAGCAGATTAAAGGTTCAATCTCGCGGAAGGCAGTTTTTAATTTAACGAAGTGGCCGATTAAAGTATGGTAGCTATAGATATAAAGAGGCGTGCCAAAGCGATTGGCTAAATCACGGATTCTCATATCTTCACAATATAGATAATTTCCTTTATATTTGAATTCGTGCATTTTCTTTATCCTCTGGGGACACCCTTCCGATTGAATTCAAAGACGTCCCTCGATTAGGTTTAAGAGCGTCCCTATTTGTTTAATCTGGCGGCCCAGATTTTAAGCTGTCTGGCTACAAGTTTCGGGCTTGTGCCGCCGTAAGAGGTCTTAAGATTTACCGATGCCCAGGCATTCAAAATATTTTTTACGTCCGGGCCTAACTTTTTTGAATATTTCTTCAATTCGCTTGAAGTTAAACCAGAAAGTTTTCTTCCTTTATCTAAACAATCCTTGACTATTCTGCCCACAATATCATGCGCCTCTCTGTAAGGAACCCCTTTTTTAATTAAATATTCTACGATATCAACAGAAAATAAAGATTCATCCGCAAGTTTCCCTGCTATTGCTTCTTTCTCTATTACGATATTCTGAAATAACTCTATAAATACCTCCAATATATTCTTAATCGTATCTATGGCATCAAAAAGCGGAGGTTTATCTAATTGCAGGTCCCGATTATACGATAAAGGGAGCCCCTTCATTAAAATAAGAACGCTGGATAGAGCGCCGTGTATTTTACCGACAGAGCCCCTGATTAATTCTAACACATCCGGATTCTTCTTGTGCGGCATAATACTGGAACCCGTACAGAAAGAGAAGTCGATATCAATAAAATTGAATTCTCTGGTGGACCATAAAATTAGGTCTTCTGCAATTCTAGATAAATGCACGGACAATATCGACAAATCCGCCAATATTTCAACGATAAAATCCCTGTCACTTACGCTATCAATACTGTTTCCAGTCAGCTTCTTAAAACCAAGCTGAGTCTTTACATATGCTCTATCAATAGGTAAACCCGTGCCCGAAAAAGCGCAACTGCCCAAAGGCATCGAGTCTATCCTTTTACCTGCATCAATAATTCTTTCTTTATCTCTCTCTAGGCTCTCAATATAAGCCAGCATTTGATGCGCAAGCAGTACGCACTGAGCTAGTTGTAAATGCGTATAGCCGGGGATAATTACTTTTGCATTATTCTTGGCAAATTTTAATATTGATTTCTGAAATAAGGTAATTAAATCCAGTAGTTCCTGCATTTCACTTTTTATGTACATTTTCACATCCAGGGCTATCTGGTCATTTCTGGAACGGGCAGTGTGTAATTTATGGGCTGCCTGTCCGATTCGTTTTAGCAGAGCATCATTAATATTGGAATGTATATCCTCGGCATTAGGGTCAAACTTAAACTTACCATTCACTACATCTTTTAAAATAGAATTAAGGCCTTTAATGATTAAAGATGCGTCTTTCAGAGGTATTATTCTTTGCTTACCCAGCATCTTAGCGTGGGCAATGCTACCTAAAATGTCGTATTTGGCTAACCTCTTATCAAATGAAATACTCGAGGTAAACTTATCGGTCAGCGCAGTTGTTTTCTTAGGAAATCTACTCCCCCACAA
>JAUYDQ010000034.1 GCA_030691725.1 Candidatus Omnitrophota bacterium | reverse complement strand
AACATACTTTCCCTGGATAAAATTCACCAAGAAGATTGAAAAGAAAATAATTACGCCAAAAGCCGTAATTAATACCTTGCGCTTAGGCCACGTTAGAAATATCGTAGCTCTCGGGGCCTTACTTTTAGTTTCTAACGGGATAGGCATTCTGAGTATACCTCCTCGGTTTCTGAAATCATCTTCTCTTGCGAGAAATTCTGGTTTATAAATACTCTGGCATTAGCGCCTAAAGATTTTGCCTGAGCAGGGTTTTGCAGTAATTCCAATATCGCCCGGGATAATTCCTGGGTATCTGCCGGCCTGACTAATAAGCCGTTATATTTATCCTGAATCAGGCTTTTTATGCCGCCCACATCCGAACCGATAACACAGAGCCCGCAAGCCATTGCCTCCATCAAGGCCAAGCCCAAGCCTTCTTTTAAAGAGGGCAGAACAAATAAATCCATACCGGATAATACCTCTTGCGTATCCATAACTGAAGGAAGAAAAAATATGCTTTTTTCTAAACCGGCTGTCTTGGTTAGATTTACTAATTCCTCTCTCATCCTGCCTTCGCCGACAATAACCAACTGTGCCCGGGGGATCCGGGCAATAACGGCCTCCATTGCTTTTATAAGATAGCTGTGGCCTTTTTCTTCGGAAAGCCTGGCCACAATTCCCACTACCGGCCCATCCCCTAAACCCAAATCTTTTTTTCTCTGTCCTCTGTCCTCTGTCCTCTGTCCTCTAAACTTATCAACATCTATCCCATTATGTATAACCCTTATATCTCGCTCGTTGACCTTAAAATCCTCTATCAGATGTTCTTTTACGGATTCACTTATGGCAATAACCTTATTGCCCCAGCAAGGAAAGATTTTCCGGAAGAATCTCTTTTTAAAGAAGCCGTGGCAGGTAGAAACATAGGTCGTGCCGCAAGCGCGCTGGATAAGAAAACTTAATACCTGTGTGACGCGGCTATTGGCGTGGATAATATCAATATTATCCTCTTTTATATATTTCAATAGCTTAAATTTGCTGATTAAAACCTTATAGCTTACTTCTGATTTTGTTTTTATCGGTATGGGTATATAAGTTATACCTTCTGTAGTAAACCTACAGAGGAGTCCTCCGCCGCTTGAGGCGATATAAACATTATGGCCGCGTTTTCGCATGCCAGAGGCTAAAGTTAATACATAACTGCTGATGCCTCCTATGTTGAGGTGATTTGTAAGGTATAGGATATTCATAAATTTTAGCGTTTAGCGGATAGCGGATAGCGGATAGTCAAACTAAACGCTATACGCTCTACGCTATACGCTAGCCGTTAGTTATCATTTTTAACAGTCTATCTACTGCCTCCAGTACCTCTTCCGGATTTATTGATTCCATGCATTTTACGGTTTTACACTGCGACTTGTAACAAGGGCTGCAAACTAAATCTTTTTTAATCACCGCGCACTCTTTTGCGGGCACAAGATGGCGCCGGGGATCAGTTGCCCCAAAGAGGGCAATAAAAGGCACACCCTGGCTTGCCGCCACGTGCAAGGGTGCTGAATCAGGAGAAATAAATACAGCACATTTTTTGATTAAACAGGCAAGCTGGTTAATGGTGGTCTTGCCGCAGGCATTGATTATTTTTATATTCTTGAGACTGTTTATTAATAAATTTGCTTGCGTAAAATCTTTTTCGGTGCCGGTAATCACAACCCTCATTTCCCTGCGAGATAGCTCATCACAGACTTTCACAATATGCTGCAATGGCCAGTTTTTGCTTGGCCATCTGGAACTGGCGCTTATATTTATTCCGATGAGCACCTGATTAGCACTTAACCATTCAGACTTCAAGAATTCATCTATGTAATTGCGGTCTTCCTGCGTAGGCCAAAGTTCCAGTTTAGGATTTTCTGAATCTATATCCAGCATCTTTAATATTCTGAATTGATGGGTTACAGGGTCCATTAATGGTTTCTCATCTTTTATGCGGTGGTTAAGCAAAAACCCTAGCTTTTTATTATCGTATCCATAACGGTTTAAGGCAAGGGTGAAAAAAGACAAAATATGGCTCTTACAGTTGTTCTGTAAATCGATTACAATATCAAAGTTTTTCTTCCTAAGAAGCGCGGCTAATTTTAGAAGTCCTACCATCCCCTTGTCCCTGTTTTTAAAATCACAAACCAGCAACTCATCTATATAGGGACAGCTAAAGAGCAGGTCCTTTGATTCTTCTCCTACCAGAAAAGTAATCTTGTAATTATGCAAGAATTTCTGTCTTATCGCCCGAAGGCTAGCGGTAGAAAGAATAATATCGCCCAGGGAGCTAAACTTAATAATCAAAATTTTCAAATTACTGAGCGCGTCTTTATAAACATTAATCGTGCTCTCTGCCATGAGCTCTATATTATATTTTTCCTTTACTTTTTTATATGCATTTTCTGCCAAAGTACGGCTTAACTCTACATCTTTAAATATCTTTATTGCCGCTTCAGCAATACTTGCGGGGTCGCTAGGCGGAACAAGTATTCCTGTTTTTTGGTCATCAATAATATCGATCACGCCTCCGACGCGGGTGGCCACGACAGGGACTCCGCAGGCCTGTGCTTCTATAATTACTCTACCGAATGCCTCATGCGTGGTGGTAGCAAGCACTAAAAGGTCCAGATTAGCTAATATCGAAGGGATATCTCTCTGATTGCCTAAGAATTGAGTGCAGTGCCAAAGCCCCAGGCGCTTTACTAAAACCTGAACCTGCTCTTTGTATGCTTCTTTAGATGCGGGTGCATCGCCAATAATCCATATTTTAAAGCGGGGGACGGCCCTGGCAACATAAGCCATGGCCTTCACAAAATGCAAGTGGCCCTTTATAGGGGTAAGCCTTCCTATTATTCCTACGTTGAATTCTTCCTTTCTTTTCTTATCCGGGCTCGTATATTTAAATTTTTCTAAATCCACGCTACGCGGTATTAATCTTAAACGCTCATGGGGTGTGCCGAAGTCATCAATCATGTGCCGGGCAATAACATTACTTAAAACGATCACCCGCCTTCCCCAGCCCATGACGAAACTAAAGGGATGTTTCTTATAATAACCGTGGCAGGTGGTGATAAATACCCTGTTGGTTTTACGACAGGCAAAATATGCAATCCAGGCAGGAACGCGGGAACGTGCATGGACAATATCAATTTTTTCTTTCTCAATAATCTCGACTAATTTTGGAATCGTCTTTACCATTGTAAAGATCGATTTTTTATGCACGGGCAATTGATAATGAATAGCGCCGAATGATTCTAACTCTCTAACCATTTCTCCGCCGTTTGAGATAACCACTGCCTTATGGCCATGTTTAACTAAATATTTGGCCAAGTCAAGCGTACCTGTCTCAACTCCACCTACATTAAGCTCGGGTAATACCTGAAGTATATTCATAATATTTTCTTTACCGCCTCAGCAACTAAAAAATTATCTTTTAAAGTACGGATCCCTGGCCTATTTAACCAGATCTCCTCGATTTTCTTAGCTAAATTATAAAAATCAACTAAATAGATATATTTATTTTTGGCAAAATAATTAAGGAACCGGCGGTATTTCTTGCTTAGATGCGGTGAATTAAAAACCAATACATATTTCTTACTGTTTACTGCCTCAGAAATCATGGATATACTTTCAGGAGAGGTAATAATGATCTCGCTGGAAGCCAATATACCGCCCACTGCTTCCGGAATATTTTTTTCATTAGCGATAACTAAAAGTCTAGAACGCTCGTAATTAATGAACTCCTCTTTCAATAAACGTTCAACCGCGCTGGAAGTTCTGCGGGAAGTAGTAATCAAAACTTCTCCATCCAGTTTCTCCAGGCTAATTTTAATCTGCCCGGATATTTCTTGCATTAAATCTTTGGTTAAATGAAAAATTTTAGTGTCACCGCCCACCAAGACCCCCAATACTAACTCTTTATTAATTTTAACGTGGGTTTTGAGATTTTCTCCTTGCCCTTTAAGATAATCCTCATTAATTAAATTTAATGCCCCTTCAATCACCGTAACATTCTTTCTCCTGGGAGGACGGTCATGCTCACTCATCACCACTAAATTGAATCTCTTTGTATTTAAAACAGACGGCCGCATAACCACTATCGATTTAGCCAAATTTTCTCTTGAGATTACATAGTTAATAGGGGCAACTGATGCGCCGCAAGTGATGACGATATCTGGCTTAATACTTATTAACGCTCTATAGGCATCGTCTTTTAAAAATGTCCTCAAGCACCAAAGACAACCTTGACAATGGTATTTACCAGCCAGATAACAACTTGCGGTTAACGCGGCCCGGAAAAATTTATTTCTGAATTTTATCTCTGCTATATTAACATTAGCGCTTACGCCTTTATCTTTAAGGCAATCCTTGGTTATATGGGCAATAGCCTGCGACTGCCTCAGATGTCCTGTTTTCCCGTCGCTTATGATTAAAATATTCCGTTCCTTAGTATATTTCCATATCTTGTATGACCAGAGGTATTCCCGGGGATATCTTAAAATGTATTTTTCAAATACATTAACCAGAGCCTGTAGGTTATCACTTATGTCCTGTTCCAAGTTTCCGGTTCTCTTAATTTCAAGAGGCGGCTCAAAAAAAACTTTTATATAGGGTCCTTTTACCCGTGCATAAAAAGCAATGATAATCGTAGCATCGTATTTTAAAGCCAGCTTGATTGCGCCTGAGGGCATAGAGGCATATTTCCCAAAGAATTTAACCAGGGTACCTGACTTCCCGCCCTGGTCAGCAGTTATGCCTATTGCCTGATTACTTTTCAGCGCCCTGATCAACTCACGGGTCTGATTCTGTCTTTGGATCAGATTACAACCTTTTTGAGCGCGGTATGAATTAAGGAGCCTGTTTAAACGCGGGTATCTCTGATTCCGGATAAATAAGTTAAAGGCAAACCCCAAATTTGCGCAGATAACATTCGAGAATTCCCAACTGCCTGCATGCACAGTTACGAGAATCACGCCTTTACCTTTCTTAAAACCTTCGGATATATTCTCTTGGCCCTCCAGGGTTATATATTTATTGAAATACGCTTTGTCCACTAAAGGAATCAATAATATCTCTATAAGACTCTGGCCGAATGACCGGTAAAACTCTTTAGTAAGGCTACTTAATTCTTGCGGCGATAATTTAGCGCTGAATACGGTCTTGATATTAGTATAGGCGATTGACTTATGTTTGAGGTCAAAATAATAAAATAATTCCCCTAACCTTGCGCCTAAAAACAGGCTAACATTTAAGGGTAAACTTCTTATTAGCGGCCCGAATAATCTAATAAGAATACAGCCCAAGTAATCTATTATAGAATTCTTGTTCATCTTTTATGATTTTTAGTTCGATGCGTAAGACTAAGAAATTCAGTAGGTAGTAGGTAGTAGGTAGTAGGTAGGGTGATAATCTTACTGCATCCTTTTCCGTAGTAATAATTGTGCCTATATTTTTATCCTTGGAGTTCTTGATAATCCTATCTAACTCTTCTTTAGTATAATTATGATGGTCAGGGAATCTAAATGCCGAACCGATATTAATCCCTAAGCTTGCAATCAAATTCTCAAAAGAATCAGGATCAGCAATACCTGAGATTAAAGTAACGGTCTCACCCTTTAAGGCTTCTAATTTTAATAATTTATCTCTCTCCTGGAGCCTATAAAAACCCAATGGGCTATGTGTGGATTCTACAATTAAACTCTGAGGATTAATTGAGCTTAAGAAATCTTTTATATCTTGATTATCCGGATTAAGATTAGTTTTAGTTAAGATAAACACATCAGCGCGTTTCAGCGAAGAAAAAGGCTCGCGCAATATCCCGCGAGGAATAAGCTTGCGGTTACCAAAAGGGCACGTAGCATCAATAGTAACGATTTCCATGTCCTTTTTTATACGCCATTGCTGGAGGCCGTCATCTAAAATCACTGTATCCACGCCATAATCGCGTATTGCCAGCTTAGCTGCTTGGATTCTGTCAGTATCAACCACAACCGGCACATCCCCTAAATTCATCTTAAGCATATAGGGTTCATCACCCATAGTTTTGTAACTTGTAACTTGTAATTTGTAATTTGTAATTTTCCTTTTATAACCGCGGCTTAGTACCGCTACTTTATGCCCCTTTTGTTTTAAGTATTTCGCTATTAATGCCACAAGAGAAGTTTTGCCCGTTCCGCCTAAAGTGATATTGCCTACACTGATAACCTTGCAATTTAAGTGATACGGTTTTAGATGATAAATAAAAATTAATCCCCTGACAGCTAAACTATAGATAAGCGAAAGGCAATACAAAAAAGATTTAACTACTCCTGCTACAAGCCCTTTATGTCTATCTGTAGCTAAACTATAAATATAAGACAACATATATTAAATTTTCCCCAACAGCATCATTATGCCTATTACTACAAATAGTAATGCGCCGGTATATCTTATAAATTCCGGCCTTATATATTTACCAAAAATTACTCCCAGAAAAACCGAAATAGCGGTAACGATTATATATGCAGATACGGAACCAAGCCACACCTGTAAAGGCTTGCCTGATTTGCTCACCATACTTATTCCCACTAATTGAGTTTTATCCGCAAGCTCTGCAAAAAATACCGCTGTGAATGTTGCAAGAAATATCCTCCAATCCATAACTAATCCTCCTTATATAGACTGACGCTTTTCCGTTTTATATTTCTTATCTTTCCTGTTCTTGATCCCATTATCTATAACCCTTCTGTTCACCATAAAATTGCTGCCCGGCAGGGCCTTAAGATAATTCTTCAGTTCCGTAGTGACATCCATAAGCTCAAGCAGGTTGGATACATTGTCTAATGTATTATTCACAATGGCTATGGATAAACTCATCAAAGGTATATTTGCAATCCGGCCGCTCCTCTCCCGGGCAACGATAAAACCATTTTCTAAATCCGGATTTGAATACCGGCCGGGAACCATCGCATCAAAATCTCTGATAGTTTGCTTTGCAATAGGTTCGGCTTTATCGGGTGTGGTGATAATCACGAAATCGTCGCCGCCTATATGGCCGACAAAATCCTTGCCGTTTCCGCATACCTTGACATTCTTTGATATAATCCTGGCTGTATCTATTATAACGTGGTTACCCCTTATATAGCCGTATTTGTCATTATAGGACTTAAAGTTATCAATATCGATGTAATGAAATGAAAAATGGTTTCCGGAATCCAATCTTTGAATAAGCTCCCTTTCAATAAGTTTATTTCCCGGCAGCCGGGTTAAAGCATTGGCATTGAAATGGTGGGCGGCACTCCGTAAAGCCAGGACTATTCTGATTTCTAAATCTATCGGGTCCGGAGGCTTAATCAAATAATCATCTACTCCCTGCTCTATGCTGAGTAAATCGCGCCTTAATTGCTTCTTATCTATCAAGACAATCGTAGGGATATAAGAAGTGAGGAAATCACCTTTTATCTCCTTGCATATCTCAAGGCCCTTCTTGCCGTGCAGTGTAGCGTCTATAATAATGAGGTTGGGGTTTTCCTTTTTTAAATATTCTATTACATCCTCTTCTTCCGGAAGTTCCATCACATTATATTCCCAGGCCTTTAAGAGATACAACAATATCTCCCGTAACTTTAAATCCGGAACTGCCAAAACTATTTTAACGTCTCTGCTCATAATCTATCTTTTGCGTCAATCCTTATGATTTTATCTCTACCCTGAACTCGGTATATAGACCATCTTTAATATCAACCCTACCTAGGCTATCTTTATATTTTAGATAGCGGTTAAACATACCTCCTGCTGAAATAGAAGTCTGGATGTATTGGTTAAGTTTAAACTTTATACCTGCCCCTAAATGTGTCTCTCTATAACGCAATACTATATTTTTTAAATTATCGCGCGTTACTTCAAATTCACTATTTAAAGCGCTGCCTCCCTCAGCAAATAAACTAATCCTATCATTAAGTGCATAAGTAATGTTTGGTCTTTTGGGTATGATATTGAAAACTAATTTATCATTGGGTTTATAAATAAAACCTAGTATGGGCCAGACTCCAATCTCAAATTCAGGATATACAGCCACACCAGACAAAAATGTCCATTTGTCATTAGGCTGGTAAATAAGAAAATAACGGCTGGGTATGCGAAAGGAGGATGCCTTAAAATCCCAATCATCACCGTAAAAAGAAGGGCTTATTCCTATGCGCAGGTAAGTCTTACTAAAATGAAAAAACGGCACAGTTGTCTCTATATCAGTGGTTAATCCCACTAAATGCGCTGGTAGTTCTACACTGTTCAGCGAACTTTCTATACCGATGTAATTATTATCAATGGAGAGCTTTACGGGTAATTTATCAAATGCCTTAAATTCATAACTGTATTTGGCATCAGATTCAATAATCTCTACTTTACCCGACGCTGCATCTACGGAACGGCTAGGCATATATCTTACGTAAGAATCTATCGCCTGAGATGGTTTGTTTTCTGCCTCATCTTGCGTTTCGGCATTTAATCTAGAAGAAAAAAATGTCAATGTAGCAATTATAATAAATAGGCCTAAGCTGATTCTCTGGACACGCCTCAAAATCATACTTAACCCCCTTGTAAATATTTTTTAATATACTCCAGATTTCTGGTTGTGGCGCCTTGATTCTGTAAAATGATTGCCTTGGCGCGTAGACTTAACTCTGTACTTTTATCGGGATTTTTTAATAAATATTCTATATTCACCCGGAGCTCTTCTTTGTTATGCGCGATAACGCATGCTTTGTTTTCCAAGAATAAACTTGCGATATCGCGGAAATTAAACATATAAGGGCCGAAGATTACGGGCTTACCTAAACTCGCGGGTTCCAAAATATTGTGGCCGCCTTTTTTTATTAAACTACCTCCTACAAAAACTATACTGGCAATATTGTAGAAATAAACAAGTTCACCGATTACATCAAGAATAAATATAGGTTTCAGATTATGGGTGTTAGGCTTTAGGTATAAACTAGAAATAAATATGGATGGGCATCCATTTCTTGATACTATTTTTTCTATTTCTTTCGCTCTCTCTGGATGCCGAGGGGCAATTAAAAGTCTAAGCTGAGGGAATTCTCCGAGAAGCTTTCCGTAGACATCTAAAATAATTTCTTCCTCGCCTGGATGCGTGCTACCGCAAACCCAAAGTTTCTCTTCTTTGCTTAATTGCAAAAGGGCCCTGTATTTATCCGCGTAATCTATAATTTTCTTATCTGAATAATCTGTATTATCAAATTTCATATTTCCGGTTACCCGAATCCTGTCTTTGGATACTCCCAGGCGAAGCAATCTTTCTGCGTCGCTAGGGGTCTGAACGCAGAAGAGATTAATTTTATTTAAAATGGGTTTTATGAAAAATTTTATGCTTAAGTAACCTTTAAAAGAACGTTCAGAGAGCCTGCCATTTACCAAGACGATAGGTATGTGTTTTCGATAAAGACAGGAAATCAAATTTGGCCAGATTTCGGTTTCCATAATAATAAATAAAGAAGGTTTAATTTTATCTACAACGCTTCTTACAATAAAACTTAAGTCTAGAGGACAATAAGATACAAAATCAGTTTCCTTGGCGATACTCTTGGCGATTTTATTGCCCGTAGGAGTAACCGTGGAAATAAAAAATCTCTTATCAGGATAGGTAGCTCTTAATTCTCTTATCATATTTTTTACTGTTATTACCTCACCCACGCTTACAGCATGTATCCAGATAGGCTTATTCAGTTCTAAGCCAGAAGGTAATATTCCAAGGCGCATTTGAAAGCCAGGATGGAATTTCCTTCTCAATAAGTATACAGGCAAATAAATAAGCGCAAATACGATAATTATCAAATCATACAATATCCACATATTTATTTTCTATTCGCTATAAGCTATATGCTATACGCTATTTCAAGCCCGGGGGTGCGCTTTATCATACACACTTTTCAATTTTTCAGTCGTAAGGTGGGTGTATATCTGGGTCGTGGAAAGATTTACGTGCCCCAGGAGCTCCTGAACACTCCTTAAATCTGCACCACGATTTAAAAGATGCGTGGCAGAAGAATGCCTTAATGTGTGGGGTGATACTCCTTGTTTTATACTTGCAATGCGTATATATTTATCAATGATATTGCGCACACCTCTGTCAGTTATGCGTTTTCCGCTTTTATTTAAAAATAACGCCTCAGCCTCCTGCTGTTTCTTCCTTCTCTCTAAATAAGCCCTTATTGCTGATAGTGCTATCTCTCCTATAGGCGCAATGCGCTCTTTCTTACCCTTACCCAAAACTTTAACTACTCCTCCGATAAAATCTACATCTTCGATATTTAATCCCACCAGTTCACTAACCCTTATTCCGGTGCTGTAAAATGTCTCTATGACTGCTCTATCCCTGAAGTCCCTTTCATTGTTTAGCTTGACTGCCTCAATTAATTTAGTTACCTCTTCTTCCGTGAGAAATAAAGGCAGGGGCTTTTCCTGCTTAGGGCTGGAAAGGCTGGCTATGGGATTGTTTTTGAGATAACCTTCGCGAATTAAAAATTTAAAGAAAGACCTTAAAGTAGAAAGGTGGCGGCCGACTGTCCTGCTTTTAAGATTTTTTTCTTTTAGTGTTGCCAAATATTTTCTTAAAACCAGGTAATCAATTTTCTCCAAGGCTACATCACCCAAAAATTTCTTAAAGCCCTCTAAATCTAACCGGTAGTTTGTTATTGTATATTTAGAATAATTCTTTTCGATCTCTAAGTACCTGATAAACTTTTCTATGTATCTATCCATTATCGGTTTCGGTTTCAGCTGTTTTCTTATCTTCCTCCTGCGGCAGGTCCTTTGAGATAAAATTACATTTAGGATAATTAGAACAGCCGTAGAAGAATCCGCGCTTAGAACGCCGCTCGATAAGTTCTCCGCCACATTCGGGCTGCGGGCATTTAACGCCTGTAGTAATAGATTTTGCGTTCTTGCACTTAGGATACGCAGAACAACTCAAGAATTTTCCTTTGCGTCCCCATTTTATAATCATGGGCGCGCCGCATTTATCGCACATTTGGCCCGTTTCTATCACTTCTTTTTTGATATTCTTTTGTGCAAAATCAAGGCACGCCTTAAAAGGCGCATAGAAATCTTCCAGGACTTTTAATCTCTGGAGCCTGCCTTCTTCAATTTCATCGAGCTTTTCTTCCATAAGCGCGGTAAACTTAACATCCATAACCTTGGGGAAATACTCAACCAGCATTTCACAAACTTTAAAGCCCAGCTCCGTAGGATGAAAATACCCTTTAATCCTGCGCGCATAGTCGCGCAAGACCAGAGTATAAATTATCGGTGCATAAGTAGATGGCCTGCCAATACCATCTTCCTCTAAGGCTTTTACCAAAGAACTATCGGAGAAGCGCGCCGGCGGTTTAGTAAAATGCTGGGAGGTTATTAATTTAATCAGGTCTAAAATTTCGTCTTTTGCGAGCGCAGGGAGAATTTTTTTCTCTTTTTCTTCTTCGTTATCCTTATTATAAATTGCCATAAAGCCATCAAAGACGGTAACAGTGCCGGAAGCCGTAAAGAGATATTTCTCTGCCATAATATTTGCTATGGTTACTAAATATCGCGCAGGAGTCATTTGGCTGGCAATAAAGCGGCGATAAATCAACTCATACAATTTGTATTGGTCGCCAGTTAAGAATTCTTTTAAACTTTCCGGTGAATGTGAAATCAGAGTCGGCCTGATTGCCTCATGGGCCGCCTGCGCGTGTTTCTTTAATTTATAAACATTGGGTTTCTGCGGTAAATAATCCTTGCCGAATTTTTTTAAGATAAGGCTCCTTACTTCTTTGAGTGCCTCGGGTGCGACGTTCGGGGAATCAGTACGCATATAAGTAATGAGGCCGCCAGGGCTTTCCTTGCCGATATCGATTCCTTCATAAAGTTGCTGGGCTATGATCATGGTTTTGTTTGCATTAAATCTTAATTTATTAAAAGCATCCTGCTGTAAGGTGCTAGTAATAAAAGGCGGGTAGGGATAGCGTTTCCTTTCTGCCTTTTTTATTTCTGAAACTATAAATAATTTATTATTTATATCCGTAACTATACCATCTGCCTGTAATTTATTCTTTATCTCTATTTTATTATCTTCTATCTTTTCTAATTTTGCTAAAAATGAAACTCCGGTATCTTTTTTCGAAAGTTCGGCTTCTATCTCCCAATATTCCTGGGGTATAAAACTGTTAATCAGTCTCTCTCTTTCTACAATCAATTTTAATGCCACGGATTGTACTCTGCCTGCGCTTAAGCCGCGTGCGATCTTCTTCCAGAGCAAAGGGCTCAAGAAATAACCCACTATCCTGTCTAATATGCGGCGGCTCGCCTGCGCTTCGATCATGTTAAGGTCAAATTCGCGCGGGCTGCCAAAGGCCTCCTTTATCGCAGAGGGCGTAATCTCATGAAATACAACACGCAGAACATTCTGGCCTTTAAAAAGCCTCATCTTTATCTGCCAGCCAATGGCTTCTCCTTCCCTGTCCGGGTCGGTAGCTACATATATATTGCTTTTATTCTTGGATTCTTTTTTTAAGGCGGTAATAATTTTTTCTCTGCCGCTGACCACCACATAAGAAGGCAAGAATCCTTTTTCAATATCCACGCCTAATTCTTTTTTCGGTAAGTCAATTAAGTGCCCGTAAGAAGAGACAACGGAAAAATTGCCTCCCAGGATCTGGCTTATGGTCTTTGCCTTTGTAGGCGATTCCACGATAACGAGAGACCCTTTTTTGATAACCGAAGAGCCTTTTTTCTTCATATCAGGATGCACTCCTTATAAATTGTTTTCCGGGGAGTTGCTTGATTAACTTGCGTATCTGCAATTTTAAGAGTATCCCCGAGATTTCTGGTATGCCGATGTCGGTCCTTTCGGCAATCTCATCTAAAAGCACAGGTTGGTCTGATATTAAATTATAAAGAAGAGATTCGTTGCCGGATAAGCAAACCCTGCTACCGAAACTCGTTTCTTTCGTTTCTTCTTTATTTAGTTTTATAGTTATAGGTAGGTTAAATTCCTCTATAATATCATCGGCGCAAGAAACTAATTTTGCGCCTTGTTTAATCAATCCATTTGTGCCAAAGGAATTACCGGAATCGATTTTACCCGGTAAGGCAAAAACCTCTCTACCTTGTTCTAATGCGCAATCAGCAGTAATTAAGGCGCCGCTATTTCTGGCTGCCTCCACCACCAAAACACCCAAAGACAAGCCGCTAATCACGCGATTGCGGCGGGGAAAATTTTGGGGTAGGGGTTTTGCGTTTATACAGAATTCGGATATTATTGCCCCGCATCGGGAAATTTCTTCGGCTAATTCTTGATTTTCCGACGGATAGAGATGACGAAAACCGCTTCCTATCACCGCAATAGTACGCTTACCATGTTTTAATGCACCTTTATGCGCAGATGTATCTATGCCGCGTGCTAACCCCGAGACAATGGTAAAATTTCGCTCGGATAAATCAGCAGCAAACTTTTCAGCGCAAGACAAACCATAAAAAGAAGCTCTACGCGAACCTACAATAGCAATGCTAAATTTATCCTCACTCCTCAGCGTACCTCTAACGTAAAGTACGATGGGCGGGTCGGGGATATGTTTCAGATTTTCCGGATAGCCTTCGTCATCTACAGTTATAATTTTTAGATTATATTTCCTGGCTAAATTAAGCTCCTCGTCTATATCTTCTTCTTTAAGAGAGATGATTTTTCCGGCGATTTCTTCTCCGATACCGGAAACTGCCATTAATTCTTGGCGAGGAACTTTTAAAATATTTTCCGGTTTACCAAAAAATTTGAGCAGCTGATTTAAGCGCGTGCTGCCGATATCGCAAAACATATTCAAGCCAATTAGGGCCTTAAGTCGCGTCATCTTTTCTTAAGAATTAATTCTAAAATTTTATCCACCACTTCTTTTATGGAAATCTTAGATGTATCAATAGTTTTATCTGCCTGGGCATAATAAGGAGCGCGCAATTTAAAAAGCAGCTCTATCTGCTTATGCGGATTGCTCACATTTAACAGAGGCCTGTGGTGATAGGCGCTGGTCCTTTTTAATATTACATGGGGTGAG
Organism: Candidatus Omnitrophota bacterium; assembly: GCA_030691725.1. Taxonomy (GTDB): domain Bacteria; phylum Omnitrophota; class Gorgyraeia; order Gygaellales; family Profunditerraquicolaceae; genus UBA1562. The sequence goes on along the minus strand of JAUYDQ010000034.1, from coordinate 46 downwards.
GCTGTCAAACAAATAATTATTCCTGTCTCTTTGATTATTTTAATAT
>JAUYDQ010000102.1 GCA_030691725.1 Candidatus Omnitrophota bacterium | reverse complement strand
GGTTTTACACGATGAAAGCCGTTGTGTGGGCTGTTGGATGTGTGTGATGGTTTGTCCATACGGCGCTATTAGACCGAATATAAAAACAAAAATACCCATACGCTGCGATAAATGTAAAGATAAAGACGAGCCCAGCTGTGTCAAGGCCTGCCCAACAGGGGCGATTATCTGGCAAGAGGAAACAGCATTGCTAGTAGGGTCTGTCCCATCTGGGAAGAAATAGCGCAGCCAGTAGGGACTGTCCCCGACAGAGCTAATGCTTGTCAAACTAAGGGGACTGTCCCACGACAAGACAAGGGTTGATTGCTAGATGAGCGGAACAAAGCAATATATAATTATCGGTAATTCTGCAGCAGGTATTGCAGCGGTTGAGGCGATAAGGCAAAGAGACAAGGCCTCAAAGATCCTCGTTTTCTCTGATGAGGATTATCCTGCTTATTGCCGCTGTCTTATCTCTTATTATTTAGCAGGAGATATAAAAGAGGATAAAATTTTATACCGGCCGGAAAGTTTTTATAAAGAAAATAATATTGAACTATCGTTAAATAAAAAAGTCATCCGTATTGACCCCAAAAAAAATCGTATTACTTGTGAAGATAAGAGTCAATTTAATTATGACGCCTTGCTTATAGCCACAGGCGCCTCGCCTAAATTCCCTGAAACAAAAGGTATTAAAAAAAGGGGCGTATTTGGTTTCCGCACTATAAAAGACACGAGAGGCATTGCTGGGTTATTGCCAGTAACCAAGACTGCTTGCGTTTTAGGAGGTGGCCTGATTGGGCTAAAAGGCGCGTACGGCCTAAAGAAGAGAAATGTCGAAGTAAAAGTTATCATTAAGTCTAAACAGGTGTTATCACAGATGCTGGATTTCGAAGCTGCTGGTTTTGTGCAGAGAAGATTGGAAGAAAACGGGATTGAAATAATTTTAGGCCAGGATATAAATGAAATTATTGGCAACGGCGACATAAAAGCAATTAAGCTTGATTCGGGTAAGGCGTTTGAATCTTCATTAGTAATTGTGGGTAAGGGCGTATCTGCGAATATAGATTTAATAAAGGAGACCCAGATAAAGCTTAATGAAGGTATTCTCGCTAATAATTCAATGCAGACAAATATACCTAATATTTATACTGCCGGTGATGTGTGCGAGAGTTTTGATGTTGCATTAAGCCAACTTTCGGTGAATGCCCTCTGGCCAGTTGCGGTTGAACAAGGAAAAATTTCTGGAGCAAACATGTCAGGCGATAATCTTAATTATGAAGGTTCTTTAGGAATGAACTCCATGGAGTTTTTCGGTCTTCCGGTGATATCTTTGGGTATATATAAGGTAAAAGAGACAGATGTTAATTTTGAAGAATTGAAACTCTGCAATACAAAAGAAAATCTTTATAAAAAAATAATCTTAAGGGATAACTTTATTGTGGGAGCAATATTTGTCGGCGATATCAGAAATAGCGGCGTATTCTTAAGATTAATTAGGGAAAGAATAAATGTATCTTCTTTTAAAGATAGATTACTGCAAGAAAGTTTTGGTTATCCTGATATTATGGATTTTGTAAGTAAGGACATAAGTTATGGAGACGGCTATTTAAATAAATAGGCGACATAACTTACTCACACTCTCGTGTTCGTAAGTTATGTGCTCATTGAAGGAGAGATTGTATGTCTAAGATTGTAGCAGCAGCGGTTATAAGGGGTGCCCAGGATATCTTTAAACAGGCATCTGATTTTTTGGATAAGGCAATCAAAGAGAAGGGTGCTGAGCAAAAAATCAGTTTTCCCGAAACTGCATTTTATCTTCCATTGGCTAATGCCCTTTTGGGCGCAAAAGTCGAAACTTTAAAAGATGCATTACCAATTTTAAAACACGCAAAATCCCTTTTACCTAACATCCCTTCAGAAAAGGTCTGGCTTCCTTATTTAGGCGATGCCTTAAACGCAGGGATGTCTGCATTATTTTGCGAAGAAATAATTATAGCACTGCGTTATCTTTATGGCCAGGAACCCCAAAAGGATTGCAATGGGTTCTTCACTGATACGATTATGCGTTCTTTAGGAATACAACTTGTGGACGGCCGTATGCCTGGATTTGCCGCTATTTTGGGAGCAGCTCCGGATAATAAAACAGCAGTGGATATTGTGCGGGAATTACAGCAGAGAAATATCCTGACCTTTGTTGGTTCCTCAGTTAAAGGCCGTTCAATTATTGACCAGTTATTAGAGGAAAATGTACAGATGGGCTGGGATAATTATATTGTTCCTTATGGCCGCGATACTATATCGGCGATATACCCTTTGAACTGGGCAATACGTTCGGCATTAACATTTGGCGGAATTAAGCCGGGACAGGCACAAAAATGCCTTTTATATACTAAAGAGCGCGTGTTTGCTTTTGGTTTGGTTTTGGGCGAGCTCGATGATATAAAATACGCGACGGGTGCCGGAGCAATAAATATGGGTTTTCCTATAATTGCGGATACCGATATACCGGAAATAAAACCTTCAGGCATTACTACTTATGAAGCATTAGTTAAAGAATTAGATTACAAGAAGATAGTGCCTCGCTGTATTGAAGTAAGAGGAGTAAAGGTTAAGGTTACCTCAATACCTATACCCGTTCCTTATGCTGCGGCATTTGAAGGCGAGCGAGTGCGAAAAGAACAATTGTATGTTGAATTCGGCGGCAAAGCGAGTACGTCACTTGAATACCTGACCACTAAAAAATCAGAAGAGGTAGAAGACGCTAGGGTGGACCTTATAGGTCCGGATATCGACCAGTTAGAAAAAGATAAAAAATTTATGCCTTTAGCAATTATTGTTGAGGTAGCCGGACGCAAGATGCAGAAAGATTTCGAGCCGATTCTGGAACGCCAGATACACCGTTTTGTAAATTATGCCATGGGCCTTATGCATATTGGGCAGCGGGATATGAACTGGATACGGATATCCAATGATGCCTTTAATAAAGGTTTCCGGCTTAAACACATTGGTATTATTTTACATGCTATGTTGCATCAGGAATACAGTGCCATTGTAGATAAAGTGCAAGTTAAAATTTATACTAAATTATCTGATGTAGAGAAGTTATTACCTGGGGCAAAGAAGGTATTTGATGAACGCGATGAGCGTATCAGCGGTATGACTGATGAGAGCGTGGATACATTTTACAGTTGCACGCTTTGCCAAAGTTTTGCTCCTAATCACGTCTGTATTATTACGCCAGAGCGTCTAGGTTTATGCGGCGCATATTCCTGGCTTGATGGCAAGGCATCCTATGAAATCATTCCTACAGGCCCGAATCAACCTGTTTTAAAGGGCTCAACGCTGGATGAAAAATTAGGCCAGTGGAAAAATACAAATGATTTTGTTTATCAGAAGTCTAACAAGGCTATTGAAAAGGTAAGTATGTATTCTTTAATGGATTCGCCACAGTCTTCGTGCGGATGTTTTGAATGTATTGTGGCGATAATCCCAGAAGCAAATGGGGTGATGATTGTGCATCGTGATTATCCTGGCATGACTCCCAGTGGTATGACCTTTACTACATTAGCCGGATCAGTAGGCGGGGGTGTGCAAACTCCAGGTTTCTTAGGCGTAGGTAAGCTATATATAGTAAGTAAGAAATTTATCTTGGCTGAAGGCGGGCTAAAACGATTAGTCTGGATGCCCAAAGAATTAAAGGAACTTTTAGGTGATAGATTAAAAAAACGTGCTCACGATTTAGGTGGGCCGGATTTAATTGATAAAATTGCTGATGAGACAGTAGCTACAACGCAAGAAGAGTTATTGAGTTTCTTGCAGAAGGTGAATCACCCGGCCTTAGAGATGCCGGCCATACTATAATTTTGCTTGACCTTTTTGCGTTTTTCTTATATACATAATATAATGATGTCAAATTACCCCACAAAGTTTCTCCCCTTTTATTTGACGGCGAGTCTACTTTTTTTCTCTGCGTCTGGTTTTTGTGCTCAAAGCGGATTAACGGAGATGCAAAAACAGGCCAGATTGTACCGCGATAAGGGATGTAAATTGCAACAAGAAGACAAGATAGAGGAAGCATCCTCCTATTATCAAAAAGCAATACTTCTAGATCATGGTTATGCGATACCATATAATGATGTCGGCATTATCCTTGAAGCTATGGGTCAGCCTGAACAAGCAAAACAGATGTATCTTAAGGCAATAGAGATAGACCAAAATTATCCTAATAGCTATTCCAATTTAGCACTTCTTTATGAGGAGCAAAAAGATTACGCTAATGCGATATTATACTGGATAAAAAGGGCAACCTTAGGCGATCCCCAAGACCCTTGGGCAAAAATGGCAAGGAGACACGTAGAAGATATTGCGCGTATTTATCCAGAGGCTTATTGTAATATTCCGGAACAATATAAAGAAAATATTCGACAGCAGGAACAAAAAAGGCTCAAGCAAGAGGAAGAAAAAAGATTGCGTGAGGAGAAGAAGCAAAAAGATAAACAACTCGCTGAACAAAAACCCCAACAGGCATTAAGCAAAGATACTACTTTGGATAGCCAAAAGATAGATAATAAAACCCGCGCTCTTAATCATCTGGCACTTGCCAAAAAAAGTTTTTCTAAAGGTGATTATGTTGCCGCTTTAAAAGAGGCTACTGTCGCAGAATATTTTGATTCTTCCAACGAAGAAATCAGCGCTTTTGTAGAC